>NZ_KV791394.1:0-27801 GCF_001807895.1 Stenotrophomonas sp. HMSC10F07 | reverse complement strand
CCCCCGCCATAACGCGCAGACGGATTGCCAGCCGGCGCCGCGCAAAGCGACGCCGGCTGGCAAGCGTTTACTGCCCAATCGATACGGGTTTCCAGGCCCGGCCACCCTTTTTCCGGTGGCAACCCATCATGCGCACAACCGGCTTGCCATCAGCAAGCACTGCGGTACACAGACGGAGACATTCATGCAGCGGGCGGCATTGTCGCATACCCGCAGACGCCCGTGTTTCAGGGCTCGTGCGCGCCGCTGACGCGCTTCCCAACCAGGCCCGGCACATCCCCAACTGCCAGCGCCCCGCACCGGCAACAGCGCCACGCGCACGCCGATGCCGACATGCGCACACCCTGGTGCCGTCAGAGCGCTCGCGTCACCGCATGCAGCACGCCATCATCGTCCACCCACTCATAGCGCACCGCTGTCAGCGGACCGGCAAACCCCTCGGGCAGCGCCAATGTCCGGCTCTCACCGGGGGCCAGGTAGAACGCGTCCACCGCCCGCTCGCCGGTGGCGGAGACCAATGTCATGCCCGCCAGGTTGAAGTAGTGCCGTGCGGCATTGCGCAGCGCCAGCCCGCCCGCGCCTGCTGCCATGCTCACCTGGCCGTCAGGATTCACCGGCGCCCCGAGCCCCTGCGGGCGGTACAACAGCTTCATGCGGAAGCGGATGGCCACCTGCACTACGTTGTCATCCGCCTTGGCCTCGCGTGCGGGCACATCCACCACGTTCAGCCAGTACAGGTGCTCGTGGTCGCCCGTCGGCAGCTGCGGGGCGATGCCTCTTATCCGCAGTGCGTGGGATGCACCGGGGTCCAGCCGCAGCATCGGGCGATCAAGCACGAACGGCGCTGCGGAGGCTTCCGGAGCCTGCTGAAGGTTGCCGTCGGCCACCCACGCCTGCACCAGCGACGCGCGTTCGCCGTCATTCTTCAATCGCAGCGCCGCCTCACGCTGGCCTGCCGCATAGATCACCCGCGTGCCTTCCACGGTCACGTCGGCCTGCGCGGCCGGCGCGAGGAACAGCAGCCACAAGGCACTGCTCCAGCAGGCCGCGCGCAATCCTGTCTTTGCTTGCACGTGATAGGGCATGCGGCCTCAGGGGAAGGTCAGGCTGAAGGTCAACCCCGCGTTGGCGGGGCCGGGCGTGATGGCCGGAAGGGTCTGCCGATAGCGCACACCAAAGGTCTTGCGCAGGATCTCGGCGTTGGCCGAGCCCCGGCCAAACTCATCGGAACCATAGAAGCGCATCGGCGAACCATCGCCGTTGAGGAACTGATAGCCCACCCCGACCACCCCGCCGCTGGCCTCGGCGATGCCCTGCGAGGCATCCAGCACCGCCGTGGTGGGAACCACCTGATAGTCCACACGCCCGACACCGGCTTCGCAGTCGAGCACCAGCTCATAGCTGCGTTCGCCGGCGATGGATCCCACGCCGGTGAACGCCGCCACCGGCACGAACCCCATGTTGACCTCCTGCGTGCGCATGCGGCAGCTGGGGCGGTCCTGCACCTTCAGGGTCGTTGCACCTACCCACAGCTGATGCCGCAGTGGACCGGCGCCACCTTCATACAGGCGTGACTCGATCACCATTTCCCGCGTGCTGGTGGCGGTGCCGTAGGCGATGTTGCCGGTGCGAATGTACTTCACCTTCAGCCGCGCCCCCACCGGCCCGGTGCCGCTGTCGCCGGCATGCAGCACCACCTCGTCGTAGCCCATTGCTGATGGGCGCCCGCGGGTGCTGCGTTCGAATTCCGCCAGGAACGCCATGCCGACCCCCGCAACGCCGGTCTCATACACTACATACTCTGCGCCGCTTTCGTGATAGCGCTCACGGATGAACCCACCGTGCGTCTCCATCCTATAGTCGATGGGGGCGTCCGCATCGCAGCGGAACTCGTTGGTGGACGCGCCGCCATTGACGGGCAGCCACGGGGTCAGGCCGGCGCCCACAGGAACGTCGCGCGCGGTGAACTCCACCAGCGCGGGTGGTTGGAAGTCCGTGTGGCCGCCACCGCCACTGCAGGAGGCCGCCATGGCGATGCCAGGCGCGAGCACACAGGGGGCCAGCAAAAGCCCAAGACGCACGACTGGCCGCCGCGCAGGCGTCTCGTTCAGAACCTCGCCAGCGGATGGGTCCATAGCCAGGAACGTGCCGCCTCAAACCGTGATGCCGAACGGTATACCCTCCTGCAGGCCGGCTGCGCAAGTCTGGCGCGGCCCGGCGCGTTGACAGCCCCGGTTGCCGCCCGTCTGCAGGTCCACTACCCCCCGTGGCCCAGCTCGCGAACGATGGGCAGCAGGCGGCCGTCATCATCGATCCAGTTCAAGCGTGCACTCAAACGTCCGTCCGGGGCATCGCCGGGTATCGGAATCGCGACGCTGCCGAACGGTGCCACATGCGGGTTGCCCAGGCGGGTATCGCCCGACGCGTGCAGCAACGTTACGTCGCCCAGGTTCAGGTAGTACGGCGTCGGATTGGTCACGACCAGAGATCGCGCCGCGCCCTCGCGCTGCAACTGCACCGCGACCGCCTCTGCCCGCTTCACGCTTGGCGCCGGAAGGCCTGCGGGCCGGTACAGCAGCTTGTAGATGCTGCGCACCGGCAATTCCAGCCGATCGCCCTGCGCGTGTTCCGATCGCGCCGAGATGGTGTGCACGTTCAACCAGTACAGGTACTCCCGCGCATCGGTGGGCGCACGCGTTGCCAGCGTCCTGATGCGCAGCGGCTTGTCCTTGCCGGGGTCAAGCCGCATCAGCGGTGGCGCCATTGCAAATGGTGCGGCTGATTGCTCCGGCGCTTGATTGGGGTCACCTTCGGCGATCCACGCCTGTACCAGCACCGGCACCTCCCCCATGTTGCGAAGCGGTACCGTCACCGCCCCCTGTTCGGCCCGGATGACGACGCGCGTGCTGGGCAGTGCCACCTGCGCTGCGGCATCACCCACGCTGATCAGCAGCAGGCAGGCCACCAGCACCCGTGCCATCGCCACGCCGCAGGCTGCCAGTGGACGGCTCATGGGTAGGCCATCACGATGGAAATGGAGGCATTCGCGTTGCCCGGCACGATGTCATCGGCATCACCGACGGTCTGCACATAGCGCGCCTGGAACGTGCGCCGCAGCTCGCCGGCCGCATCGCCGCTGTGGCCGAAGGACCTGATCGAATCGAACGGGATCGCCGCCCCGCCCACGTCCGTCATCTGAAGGGCGATGCCCTTTGCACCACCGCTGACTTCAACCAATCCCCGATCACGATCAAGCAGCGGGCTGGCCGCATTTTCCTCCAGGTAGAACAGGACATCACCGACCTTCTCCTCACAGTCGAGCACGATATCAAAGGTACGCGGCGCACTGTGGCTGTAACGCGTGGAGAACTCCGTCTGCAGCGCACGCCCCATGTTCACCGATGTGTTCCTGGGGTAGCAGAGCTTTCTGTAAATTCCCTCGATTGAGGTTGCACCCAGCAGAAGCCTATTGCCGGTGGTCACGCTGCTGAAGTCGCGCAGAATGAAGTCCGCCGCAGCGACTTCCGGAACAACCAGGGTGCCCTCTGGAATATCGCCAATCTTGATGAAGCGGATTCTCAGATCCAGCGTCAGCCAATGCCGGAAGAACACCTTTGAGTTGGTCGTGCCTGCAACAACCGGCTGATAGTCGATGCCGTTCTCCCGCGCCTCGCTCCGGAATGCCATGATGAAGCCGAGCCCTGGGACGCCTGTCTCATAGATGGAATAGGTAGACCGGCCCTCTGTGTAGCTCCCCTGGGTGGTGGCACGGCCGGTGACATACATCGTCCCAGAGTCGGTGCAGCCGCCAACATCATCGACGGACGACAGGTTGTACCACGGCGAAACCGGCCTGCCGACCTGAGTTCCATTGACTGTGAGCCGAGCGCCGGTGAGGGTCGCGCGACCAGGCTCCCCGAAGTCGCAACGCGCCATGGCAGGAGCAGCGATACCCATGGCAACCACCGCCATCATTGGCAGCAGTCCTTGTCTGGCCCATTTTCGTACGTGAGATTTCATGATCCGTGTTCCTCTACACCGAAAGTGATTCAATCAGCCGCAAGCTGCGCCTGATCAGCCAGCGACGGCGCACAGGCCGCAACCAGAAGATCGGCGCTCGGGCTGTCGCGCAGGTCATAAGGAATTCGGCACTGCGCCCCCTCACCTGCCCCATGTGCAACAAAGAGCTCACCCTGCTCATCCAGGCCGCGCACCCAGAGCCGGCTGCCCTGCCCCACCACGCCCACCACGTCGCCCTGTGCATTGAGCACATCGGTGCCGAAGGGCAACGCAGTGCCATCCGGCAGCCGCGCTTCGATAAGTGCGTTACGGCCCACGGCCGTCGGCAGCACCATCTTCACCACCGCACCCGCGTTGGGGATGGCAGACACGGAACCGGCGCTGAGTTCGACGTCCAGTGGCAGGTCACTGGGGTCCACGCCCAACTCGTTGCGACGGAACGGGCTCAGGTGCGGCACCACGGCATAGCCACGCGAGTCGGTCTTCACGCCGGTGGCGCTGTCGACCTTTGCGCCCGCAGCACCCGGCACATGCACCAGGCCAACGGTCTCACCCAGGCGCTGGGCCAGCGTGATGCCGCCACCGTGCACCACCAGGCCGCCGCTGGCGCCCAGCGAGAGCCTGCTGCTCTGCGTTGAGCGGTTGAAGGAACCGGTGACGTGTGCCACCGGCAACTGATAGTTGGCACTGACGCCGTAGCTGGAACGGTCGCCGTCGCGATTGAGTGAGGCGCTGTAGCTGCCCAGGCCGGTGTCGCCGAGTGATCCGATCACGCCCACGCCGTAGCCGTTGCGCCCGCTGCTGTCGCGGCTTGCATTCACATCCAGGCGCGGCGCGCTGGCCGGCACGCCCAGCGGCACGCTGACGCTGAGGTACACGCTGTTGGTGGCCTTCGCCGCGTCGCTGGAGAACAGCGACGATTCCAGCGTGCGACGCGCGCTGATCGTATAGCTGGCGCGCCCGATGCGGCTGCCATAGCCCAGCGAGAAGCTGGTCTGGCGTCGGTTCTGGTCCCAGTAGTCACTGGTGCTGCCGGTGAACGTCAGCTGGCCCTTGCCGTCCTGCAGGCGCTGGTTGATGGTCAGGTCCAGGCGGCTGCGTTGGCGCCCCACGATGTCATAGCCAGCCTCCTGGCCTACATTGCCACGCAGGCGCATGGCGTCGGCCAGGGTGAGGAAGTCGCTGGTCGAATAGCGGTAGGCCGCCATCGTGATGTTGGTGTTGTCGTCGAACAGCGCCTTGTTGTATGCAACACGGTAGGATTGGCCACGGCGACGCTCGACGCCGCCGTTGATGCCCGGAATCCGCGCGTCGCTGAAGGTGACATCGCCGGAGAACGCACCGATGGGCGTCGACCAGGCACCGCCCAGCACCAGCCCGGTATAGCCCGACGCTGCGGTGGCACCCGCATAGCCAGTGAACCTGTTGCTCACGCCCCGGCGCAGCGTCGCTTCAATGAAGCGCGGCTTCTGCGCGAACTGGTCGTCACGCAGTTCACCGGCGGTGATGCTGTAGCGCTGCTGGCCAGGGCGCAGCAGCTGCGGCATGGCGGTGAACGGCACCACGAAGCGCTCGATGCGGCCATCGGCCTCGGTAACCTCCACCTCGATGTCGCCACTGGAACCATAGATCTGCAGGTCGTCAATCTCAAAGGGCCCCGGCGCGACGCTGGTCTCGTGAATCACGAAGCCGCGCTGGCGAATGGTTACCCGCGCATTGGTCTGCGCGACACCGCGCACCACGGGTGCGAAATTGCTGGCACCGTCCGGCAGCATGCGCGGGTCAGTGGTGATGTTCGCGCCACGGTAGTTCACGCCCTGCAGCATGTCGCCGCTGGTGGAGGACTCACCCACGGTCAACTGCGCGTTCAGCGACGGCACGTTGCGCTGCAGGTAGCTGCGCCCCGCTGCGTAGCGCATGCCATCGTCGTTGCTGTGGTGCAGATAGCCACTGTGGCGCAGCCGCCATTGCCCCAGGTTCAGGCCGGCATCCACGGTCATGCTGGTGTTCTGGCTTTCCCGGCCCTCGTAGCGATAGCGATCGTGGCTGAGGCTGTAGCCCAGCGTGACAGCGGTGATGCCCGGGTCCCATCGGGCCGGGTCCACCCAGCCGCGCGGGGTGCGGGCCAGATAGATCTGCGGAATGCTGATCAGCAGCGCCTGCTCGCCAACGTCGAACTCGCTCGTTGCACCCGGAATGAAGGCATCCAGGCGTTCGCAACTGGGCTCCGCCGGCAGCGGCAGCAGGGTGCCTTCGGTATCGTCGCCAGAGGCGCGCTCGGCCTCCAGCCGCTTCTCGTCCAGGCCCATCAGCTCGAAGAGCGCGGCATCGAAGCAGATGCGCACCTCATCGTCCTGGGCAACGCGGGCCACGATATCCCGTCGGTCAACAACCTGGCCGTTGATGCTGATATCCGCATTGTAGGTGCCCGGAAGCAGATCGCCGCGCTCGAACCGGCTGAGATCCACGTGCTCGCTGCCCATGCCGAACAGCAGATCCGGGTTGAACTCCACCTTCGGCGCGGCCCATGCTGACATCGGCAGCAGCGCGGCCACCACTGCGGCCGCCAACGGGCGACGGCAGAGCGAGTTGTGCTTGGCATGTCGGGTCATGGTCATGGTCCAGTGTTTGGGCAAGGCGCTGCCGCCCCGGGCCAGGCCCAGGTGGTGCAAGTCAGCGAGGGTATGGGGGATCAGTTCGTGGTCAGGGGCATCGTGCGTTCAACATCGCCGCCGTGGTCATTGATGTACTTGAAAGTGACCGTGCCCGATGAAGCCGACGCGGCACCTGGCAACGGGAACGACTGCTTGGAATAGGGGCGAAGCATGTCAACATTGGCGGCTTCGGTCTTGCGACCATTCACGGTTATCGAAGCCCTGACCGTGCTGACATGGAAGGGGCTGTTGTTGTCTGCCTGCAGTGCCCAACCGTGACCCTGAGGCACTACAGACCAGCGGAGGCTGTCGATGGCAGAGGCAGAGTCAAGCTTGCTGATCGACTGCGGGCGGTAGAACAGCTTGAGCCGATTGCGGAATATTACGTTTACAACCGCACTGGAGGCTGCTTCGCCTACCGGACTAGCGGGTATTTCAGCAAGGCTGAAGGTGAACACGCTCTCGCGGTCCGCCGGCAAGTCTCCACCAATCGCGCGCAGCCTGAACGCCTGGTGCTTTCCCTCATCCACGCGCGCAACCGGCGGCAGTACGACAAACGGAGCGTTGCTCTCCGAAGGCGGCGTTCGGGCGCCATATTCGCTCACCCAGGCCTGTACCAGCACCGGACCGCTGCCTGCGTTCTGCGTCCGAACGCTCAGCTCTTTGGTGCCTTCCGCGTAAATCACGCGATTGGATTCAACCACGACCTTGGCTTCGACCCCGACACTAGCCAGGAGTGTCGGCGCCGCAAGCGCGCAGCACATCAGTGTTCGATGGATGAAAGGCATGAAGACATCCTCAGCAATCAGGTGGTTGCCGGGGGCCTAGTGCCCCCGGCAGTACGGATCAGTAGTTATCGATGTCGAAGACCAGCCTGCCGCTGAAATCACCCTCGGTCAGATCAGCCCCGCCCGGTGCGTGATAGCGCGCGATCCAGTTGTACTTGAACTCGCCACCAGTATCCTTGTCACGCTGCAGGGCGGGGTCGTCGAGCTTGGTCAGGTCAATCGCTGCGTCGCCGTTGTCAGCGTCCAGAAACTTGACGATAGCGTTGGTCCGGGTCCCCGAACCGCCCGCGGTATCAGTGATCATGCCGTCCGCGTTGATGGCGCTGGCAGTCTTGTCTACAACCAGGCGTGCTTTGTCCTTGGCGCAGGTTGCGGTACCGGCGCCGGCCTTCAGCGTCATCGTGAACGGCGTGCTGCCCACGGTGGGATCGCCCTTGAATGCACCTGCATTGATCTGGCGCAGAGCGACGGTGTTGGAGCCCGTGCTGACGTCGACCGCACAGGTCGATGCAACGACCTTGCCGGTGAAGGTGATGGTGGCGTCAGCGGCGTGAGCCGAGGCAGCGGCGCCCAACGAGAGCGCGGCCGAAAGAGCAATTGCAAGCTTGTTCATGATGTTGAATATCCAGTGTTTGGTAGGTGTACTGCGTTCAAGCCGCGCTATGCCTGGGCTTGAGCGAAGGGCATTCCCTTCGAGAGGAAATGTTAGGGATGTCACCGATGCGCAGGCATAGGACAACGACGAGAAATGACGAGACGCACGGCGTCGGAGGATTGATTCAGAACGCGTACCGCAACCCCAGCGTCGCTTCGCGCGACACCAGATCCAGCTGCAGCTTCTCGTCCTGCAGGCCACGTGCGTTGGCGAACGTGTTCCAGCCACTTTCGGTGCGGCCCAGGTCCGCATAGCGGTATCCCAGATCGACCGTCATGTTGGTCCCGGCGGCAATCGAAACACCGGCCCCCATCGACCAGGCCAGGCCGGTACGCGTTGCCTTGCCGTACCGGCGGTCTGGCGTGCCCTGCCAGCCGCCTGACTGGATGTGCGACAGACCCGCACCGGCGGTGGCGTACAGCGACCATGCCTGGTTGATCGCAAGATCGCGGTAGACATTGAGCATCAGCCGCTGCGAACGCACGTCGTGATGGTTGCTGCTGGTGGTGAAGGCGCTGGAACCGCTGGTGTAGGTGTCCGTGCGCCGGGCGACGAACTCGCCTTCACTGCGCCAGCCATTGCCATAGGCGCGGCCAAACGCGAGCGAACCGGTCACGAAATTCTGCTTCTGGTCACCCGCTACGAAGCGGCCGATTCCGGGCCGGGCACTCGCGTCCATGTTGCGGGCCTGGTGGTGCGCATCAATGACCCGGACGGTCTCGTAGTTGTGTGGGTCGCCGGCCATTGCCAAGGCAGGAATGCACATGCCGATGGCGGCGCCAACGACCATGAAGGGATTGGGCATAGGGTTCTCCAGTACTCCGGTCAATGCGCAGTGCGCAACACGCACTGCGCCTCTACTCAGCGCGGCTGCTGCACCCAGGTGCCGAGACGTGCGTTGTAGCGGAAGGTCTTCGCCTTGCCATCGATGCCGTACCCGCCAACACGGTAGGCCCTGGAGTTGGACACATCGGTAAACTGGATGATGTCGCCGTGGATGCCACCCGTCGGCAGGCTCATGAGCATCGGCGTGATGACGTCTTCCGCTGGGCCGCTGATGACGATGTCAGTCCAGCGCTGCGCCGGCACCGGCAACTGCGGTTGGGTCGGCTGGAAATGCCTGCGCCCATGGCGCGCATGCCACTTTCCATCGGCGTTGAAGACGAAGCTGCACTCGCTGCTGCCCGGGCAGACCTGATCGTGGCCCTCGGCCAGCTGTGCGCCGGTGAGAGTCGTGCCCCAGGTGGCCCGGTTGCTGATGGAAAGGACGGCGCCACGTTCGGCGGTGTCCGGCAACGACAGCGTGCCCACGTGATAGCCGTCCCAGAGGTCCATCTGGGTGACGACGTGGTCGGTGCTCGGGATCTGGAAGTCCGGAACGTTCTGGCCAAGCAGCGTGCGCGCAGACAAGCCCCCGGTCACTTCCCAGCGCTTGCTGCCGCTGCTCCAGGCCAGCTCGATGTTGCTCAGCGGCTGCACCGGAACATAGGCCAGATGGGAGAACGCAGTGTCGGAAGCGAGCAGGCGGCTTCCCGCTGTGGCCAGCGAACTCAGCACAACGGTATCGCCGCTGCGCGGATTGCTTGGCAGCTTGATCTCCTGGGTCCAGTCGTCGTTCGACAGCTCGAAGTACACCTTCGTGTAGCCGGACGGAAGATCACCCGTGCCGCCGTTCTTGCTTGGGGTCAGGTAGGCCTCGGCAGCCGAAGCGGCCAGCGGGGTAATGCAGGCCAGCACGGCGCTGCACAGGAGCTTGCGTGAAATCATGATGTCTCGCGGTTGCAGTTGAGGGTTGCCGCACGCTGCCCTTGCCCGAAGCAGGTGATGCGGTACATGCAACGATGCCGACCGTAGACAGGTACATCTGTCTGACGAGTACGATTTTCACTCAGCCTTCACATCACACCAGATCCACCTTGCTGCGCGGACCGCACGCGCCGCCAGGCGCGCGGTCCGGCGATCTGGCAGTGCAGGGCTGGCGCCCTGCACTGCTGGTGATTCAGCGCTCCGGGCTACCCCAGCGGCCCTCGCTGGCGTTGTAGCGATAAGTCAACGGTGTCGACTTCACCGTGGTGCCATTGATGCGATACGCGCGCGAGTCCGACACGTCACGGATCTGCAGCACGTCGCCGTCGACCGCCTCAACCGGCAGCATCATCAACAACGGGGTGTTCACGTCTTCGGCAGGTCCCTGCAGGACGATGTCGGTCCAGCGCTGCGCCAGCTTGGGCAGCTGCTCGGTGGTCGGCTGGAAGTGGGCACGCCCGCGGCGCGGATGCCACCGGCCATCGCCCCCATCGAAAACAAAGGCGCAGGTCTGTGCGACGGCGCAGGTCTGAATGCCACCGGCCAGTTCCGGGCCACTGATGGTCACGTCGTTCTGGGTGTAGTTCACCAGGCCAAGCACCGCACGCGCCGGTGCATGCGGCGGCAGGCCGACGCTGGAAACGTTCCGGGTCACATGCAGATCCACGAAGGTCTGCGTGATGGCCGGTGCCTGTGCGTGAGCCCCCTTGTTGAGCACGATGCGCGTCGCATCCGCACCGTAGGGGGTAGTCATCCAGCGGCCCAGCGAGTTGGACTTCCAGAGATTGTAGCTGCTCAACGGCGACACCGGGATATAGACCAGATCGGCTACGCTGGTGCCCGCCGCATCGAGCATGCTGGCGCGGCGATCAGCCATCGAGGTCAGCACAACGTCATCGAGATCGCGCGGATTGGCCGGCAACGTCAGCATCGGCGCGAAGTCATTGTCGGCGATCTCGAAGAACAGCTTGGAATAGCCCGACGGCATGGCGCCGCTACCACCGTTGGACTTCGGGGTCAGATGGGCTTCGGCGGCACTGGCGGCGAACGGTGCCAGGCACAGCAGGGTGGCAGCACACAGGAGCTTGCGGGAAATCATGAGGTCTCGTGGTTTCAGTTGAGGGACGCCGCTCCGTGCCCAGCGGGCACGTACGGAGCGGCGACCACAACCATGCGCCGGGCAGCGCATTGCTGCTGCCTGACGAGTACGATTTTGACCACGCGCTCATGCTCGGCTCGCCGAAAGCGAAGCGAGACCTGCCAGGCCTCGCCTCCCCGTCCTTGATCGATCAGCAGGCCTGATAGACCCAGCGACGCCGAGTGGCTCCATCGCGGAAGGTCAGTGACTTTCCGCGGACGGGTGCCGGGATGAAGAGAGTGGTGTTGATCGGCCGAATGTGGGCGCAGCGATCACGGCTTGGATTGCTGATCTGATAGATATCGCCATCGATGCCGTGTACTGGCAACTACATGACGGCGTCATCCGTACTGGGCGCCCGTTGCGGGTTGTCGAACAGACCCCACCTCCTGACCAACCCACCAGTGCTGACCGTCCAACGATCAGAGTACGAGGATCAATCGTAGTTCCTCCGCCTGAGGAATGACGTCTGCGGGGCGTCGGCAACCGGCAGAGAGACAAGATCTTCGTACAGGGTCCCGACTATCCACACGCTCGCCAGCTACTTCGCTGCCGATGTGAGGTGGACGCGATCGAGGTCGCCCTCGATCCAGTTCGAATCGTCAGCGGGTGGAGTTGCGGGCTTGCGGTTGCGGCGCGTCTTCGAGGCAGCCGCATGGCTCGATCACCACGTCCGGCCAGGTGCTGCGCAGCTGCCTGCGCTGCGCCGGCGATGCATAGATGTAGACATTCAACAGATCCAGGAACCGCTTCTGGCCATGCGGCGACAATCTGGAAAAGCTGGACATCAATGCGGCGATGCGTACATCGAGCAGGCGCGACACGGCGGCTCCGTCGGCAGGTGGGTTTGGCCCTTCCACCCTAGCCGCCTGATCGGCCGTTTCCATCGGACAACGCCTGATTTCCGCATGCTCAGTCATCGTCGTTCCTGCGCGGCCCACGTGCCAGACGCGCCCCCTGTGATGCCGACACCATGCCTTCGTTGAGCGCGTATTCGAAGATTTCCGCGCTGCGCTGCAGGCCCAGCTTGCGCATCGCCGAATGCTTCTGCGTGCTGATGGTCTGCCGGCTGCGCTGCAGCTGCTGGGCGATCTCCTTCTGGGTCTTGCCCTCGGCGATCAGGCGCACTACTTCGGCCTCACGGCGCGTCAGCACCGCCTGTTCAATGGTCGCGCTGCCCAACTGGCGCTCGATCTCCGGCGACAGATAGGGCCGTCCCTCTTTCGCCGCACGAATGGCCTCGGCCAGCTCTGGAATAGGGTCAGCCTTGGACACGATGCACGACACCCCTGCCCTGCGGATGCTGGCCAACACCTGTGCGCCACCCACGCTGGTCAGTACCACCAGCGGCACGGCCGAGAAGCGGCGGCGCAGGAAGCCGACCAGCGCCACGCCATCGCCATACTGGCCACCGGGCATCGAGTAGTCGGTCACGGCGACATCCACGGGAAACCTGCCCAGCGCTTCGACCAATGCCGTAGAATCCTCGACGCCTGCCACGACGTCGATGTCCGGCACTTCGCCCAGCGCCTCCCGCACACCGGCCAGGATGACGGGATGGTCATCGGCGATGACAATGCGGATGCTCATGCTGCATGCTCCTTGAAGCGGTTCGTATGTTTTCCTGCTGTACGGCCAGCCATTTCCCGAACGACCGGACCTCCCATTCCATGATCCAGCTCGCCATCCGCGTTGCACTTGCCGACGACCATCCGGTCATCCGCCTTGGCGTGAAGTCGGCGCTGGACGAGGCGCCTGCGATCCACTGCATTGGCGCGGCGACCCATTCCACCGGCCTGGTGGCCCTGCTGGAACGCGAGCCCTGCGACGTGCTGGTGACCGACTATGCGATGCCGGGCGGCATCCACGGCGATGGTTTGGAGCTGCTGGCGTACCTGCGCACGCACTTCCCGCAGTTGCGCGTTGTGGTGATGACCGGCCTGGAACAGCCCAGCCTGCTCAACCGCCTGGATGCGCTGGGCGTGCCCGGCATCCTCAGCAAGGGCGACGACCTGCACCACGTGCAGGCAGCGGTGATGGCGGTGTACGCGCATCGCCGTTATCTCTCGCCCAGCGTGGCCGAGCTGCTGCAGCGCAAGGAAGTGCGCCGCGTGACCGCGCTGTCCGAGCGCGAGCAGGAAGTGGTGGCGCTGTTCATTTCGGGGCTGAGCGTGGCCGAGATCGCCGAGCGCTTGGGCCGCAAGAAGCAGACGGTCAGCACCCAGAAGATCAACGCCATGCGCAAGCTGGGCGTGGAGCGCGATGCGGAACTGCTGAAGTTCGCCTCGGACCTGGGCCTGGATGCGCCGGCAGGCTGAGCACGCCGCCGCGCGGCGGCATGGGCGGCCGCTCATGGCTGCGCCTCCAGAGCCTGGCGGTACTCCTCCAGCCGGACGTGCAGCGCCTGCTGCAGTTCATCCAACGTGGCGTCGGCCACCGGCACGCCGTCACGCAATGCCGCTTCCACCGCCCCGCACTGCTCGGCCAACAGTGTTTCGCCCAGCATCTGCAGTGCCCCCTTGAACGCGTGCACGCGCTCCAGCAGGCGCTGCGGGTCGTTCGCTGCGCGCGCCTCGGCAATGGCCTGCAGATCCTTGTCGCCGGTCTCGACGAAGATGCGCCGGATCGCGGCGGAGACCCTGCGGCCACCGGCGGCAATGCCCGATGCCACCGGGCGCGGCGTGCGCGCATGCACCTTGCTCAACCCGGCTTCCAGCCGGTCCAGGTTCAATGGCTTCAGCAGCAGGTCGTCGATGCCGGCCGCCAGGCAGCGCTCGCGCTCACTGGCCAGCGCGGTGGCGGTGATCGCCAGGATCGGCAGCGAGTGGCCCCGGCTGCGCAGCTCGCGCGCCAGCGCGTAGCCATCCATCACCGGCATGTTGATGTCGGTCAGCACCGCCAGGTAGGTATCGTCCTGCCACATCGCCAGTGCTGCGCGGCCGTCCTCGGCCGCATCGACGGCAAACCCCAGCTCTTCCAGCTGCTGCTGGATCAGCTCGCGATTCACCGCATTGTCTTCCACCAGCAGCACCCGCCCGCGCGCGTCCACCGCCGTGGCACGCGTCGGTTGCGGTGCCGGCATGATGGGTTCGTCGGCGCCGATCGCCAGCAGCAGGGCGTCGCTGGCGTAGCAGGTCACCTCGGTATAGTCACCACGCTGCTCGGGATTCAACGGGCCTTGTGCATGCGCAAGCACGGCATGGTGATGGGCGCTGGCCAGCTGCCGTTCTTCCTCGCGATCCCACGGGCGGTGATCGCCGATGATCAGCAGCACGTCGCCGCCGGTCCCGGCCTGCGGATGATCGAGTACGGTGACTGCCGCACCCCACTGCACCAACAGTCGCTCGAACTCGCTGCGCCATTCCGGAGACGATGACAGCAGGGTACTACGACGCCCACGCAGTGGCTGCGGCAGCGGCGCCGTGGCAGCCTGCGTGCGCACCGGCAACTGCAGGGTGAAGCTGCTGCCTACGCCTACCGTGCTCTGCACCGACACCTGGCCGCCCATCGCCTGTGCCAGCTGCTGGCACAGGGCCAGGCCCAGGCCGCTGCCGCCGTAGCGGCGCGAAACGCTGGCATCGGCCTGCTGGAAGGGCTGGAACAGCTGCCGGGCCTGTTCGTCGGTCATGCCGATGCCCGAATCCACCACCTGCACCCGCAGCTGCGGGGCGGCGCCGTCGATCAGCAGCTCCGCACGCAGCAGGATGCGGCCGGAGGCGGTGAACTTCACCGCGTTGCTGACCAGGTTGTTGAGGATCTGGCGCAACCGGTGCACATCGCCGATGCAGTCCTGGCCCGCCGGCGCCTCCACCGCGAAGTACAGGCGCACGCCCTTGCGCAGTGCGTCGGGCGCGTACAGCAGCGCCACGCTCTCGATCAGCGGCCGCAGCGGGAACGGCGCCAGCTCGACATCCAGCTGCCCGGCTTCGATCTTGGAGAAATCCAGCACGTCGCTGATGATCCGCATCAGCGCATCGGCCGAGAAACGGATGCGGTCCAGCCGCTCGCGCTGGCCCGGCTGCAGCGGCGACCGGCCGAGCAGCTCCAGGTGGCCCAGCACGCCATTGAGCGGCGTGCGGATCTCGTGGCTCATGGTGGCCACGAAGGCTGAC
Source organism: Stenotrophomonas sp. HMSC10F07 (assembly GCF_001807895.1). NCBI lineage: Bacteria > Pseudomonadati > Pseudomonadota > Gammaproteobacteria > Lysobacterales > Lysobacteraceae > Stenotrophomonas > Stenotrophomonas sp. HMSC10F07. The sequence goes on along the minus strand of NZ_KV791394.1, from coordinate 12,628 downwards.
TTGGCACGGGTGGCGGCTTCCGCCGACTGCCGCGCCGCTTCGGAGTCTTCGCGTGCGCGACGCAGGTTCTCTTCCAGCTCCACCTGCGCAGTGACATCGCGCAGCGCACACACCCACACCGCCTGATCGTGATACCTGGCCAGCGCCAGGCTGATCTGAAGCTGGGTTGCATTGCCTCCATCGGCCGCCCAGTGCAGGTCCAGTGCCTCGTCGCCCTGCACGCCGCGCCCGGCCTCGGCCAGGCGCGCGTACAGCGGCGCCACCTCGCCCTCCGCCGTACTGTCATGCTGGATGACCTGCACGAGTTGCCGTGCGGTGTCGTTCTCCAGCAGCGGACGACCATTGTCGCGCGCGAGCAGCGCCAAGCCGATCGGCGCGGTGCTGATGATGGCGCGGCTGAGCGCCTCGCTTTCGTAGACCCGCGACGCATCGGCCAGCGCCGGCGCGAACACGCGCCGGTCAATACGGCGCAACAGCCACCACAGCAGGGCGATGATCAGCAGCGCGCTGATCCAGCGGATCAACAGGTAGTTGCCCTGCGCCTGCCAGATATCGGACCAGTCGTAGACATGGCTGAGCGTCCAGTCCACGCCGGGCAGCGCGCAGGCCAGGATGAAGCGGCCGTTCGCATAGTGGCGCACCGGCCGGGTGCCCAGGCCGCTGGCCACGGCGGCCAATGCCAGCGCCTGCTCGTCGCCGGTCAGCCCGCCACTGCTGAGCACGACGCGATGGTCGCCGGTGGCCACCAGGTAGCGGCCCTCTTCACGCGCCTCCAGGCGTGCCCTGATGGTATCGGTGGATTCGAACACGACACGCCGGAAGTACGGCGTGGTGCCTTCGGCCATGGTCACCGTGCCGACCAGCGAGGCCTGGCCGTTGAAGGGGTTCACCGCGAAGTGCGAGCGCAGCCGCCCCTCGCGCGATGCCGAGCGGATCGGGCCGGGCCGCGGCGCCAGCCGCCGCACGTCGGGCTCGTCGCGCAGCAGCCGCGCAAACGCCTGCTGGCGCGTGGCCACGCCGAGGGTCTGCAGCAGCTGCGCCTCATCGCGCAGATTGGATACGGCCAGCAACCGCCCTTGCGGCTCGTAGGCATAGACCGTCACCGAGCCCGGCGCCTCCTGCGAGGTGATCGAATCGGCGGTATAGGCCGAATAGACCTCGATCATGCCCAGATAGGCACTGAGCTCGTGCGCTGGCAGCGGGTTGTCCTGCAGCCCGAGCACCAGCCACGGCACGGCCGTGCGGCCCTCGGCACGCACCAGGAGTTCCTCGCCCTGCGCATGGAAGCGTTCTGCAAGCGCGGCGCCGGCGTGCTGCAGGACCGGGCGCTGGTCGCGCCAGAGCACGTCGTTGCCGTTGACCACCGTGGCATACGCGCGGTCACGCTGGAACAGGAAGTAGTCCATCGCGGCCCGGGCTTCCATGAACGACTGGCGTTCACGGCCATGGAACTCTTCCACGTCGGCGATGGAGCTGACGATAGCCGCCAACAACACCAGCACGGTGATCAGGACGCCGCCGCCGATGAGGAGACGCTTGCGCAGGCGGCGCAGGTCGTCCAGGCGCGCTGCGGCAGCCGAGCTTCCTGCGGTGGGCGCGGTTCCGGAACCTGCCATGACATTGATCCTGACGTGGGTGCCCATGCAATTTATCCGATTGCGACATTGGCTGGCGGTTCTGGCTCGCTTTGAACCAGAGCCTGATACAGCGATTCGCTGGCATAGCAGGACACCACCTGCCCCTCCCCTTGCCACTGCGGACGCAGCGGACCTTCGCGGCAGACCCGCACCCACGCACGGCCAGAGCGCAACACCCCCTCCCATTCACCCGGGCCAGGCTCGAACATCACCACCGTCGCCTCCTCGGGAAGTTCCAGCCATGGGGCCTGTGCCAGCACTTGCGGTGTGACCACCTGTGCGCCGAAGCCGCGCAGCCGCCGCTCAAGTTCGGTGCGCCACGGCCCGGCAGCGGCCAACAGGCCCACCACCCGGCCTGCCAGTGGTACGGCCGCGACCTGCGTGACCGAGGTCGCCAGCGGGGTTTCGAACGCGAAACGGCTGCCGACCCCAGGCGTGCTTTCCACCCAGATCCGGCCGCCCATGCGTTCACAGAGCTGCTGGCACAACGCCAGGCCCAGCCCGGAGCCGCCAAACCGCGACAGGATGGTGGTGTCTGCCTGCACGAAGGGCTGGAACAGGCGGTCGCACTCTGCCTGGCTCAGGCCGATGCCGGAATCGGTTGCCTCAAAACGCAGCCAGGCCTGGGCGGCCTCGCGACGGCATGACACACCCAGCTGCACGCGACCGGACGCGGTGAACTTCAGCGCATTGCTGGCCAGGTTGCGCAGCACCCGCTCGATCGCCGCCATCGGCGCCACGGCACCTTCCGGCACGTCGGCGCCCACCACGCAATCGAGCTGCAGGCCCTTGGCATTGGCCATCGGGGCATACAGCAGCGCCACCCGCTCGAGCATCGCCGCCGGTGAGAACCGCTCGGGCGTCAATGTCCACTGGCCGGACTCGATGCGCGACAGGTCCAGCACGTCGGTGATGATGTCCATGAGCGAATCGGTCGACTGGCGCAGGCGCAGTATCCGTTCCATCGACTCTTGCGGCAGCGGCCCGCGCGCCAGCAGTTCCAGATGGCCGATGATGCCGTGCAGCGGCGTGCGGATCTCGTGGCTCATCGCTGCCACGAAATTCGACTTGGCGCGGCTGCGTGATTCGGCGGCGGCGGTCAGTTCCTGCTCGGCCAGCAGGGCGCGCATGTCGTCGCTGATGTCTTCCACCATCAGCAGCACGCCTCCCGGCCACGCGTGCCCGCCGCAGTGGACGTGGGTACGGTGGAACAGTCGCTGCTGCGGATCGCTGGCCAGCGGCAGCTCGCCGCCGAGGATGACCGGGCCATCTGCCAGATCAGCCTGTTCGACCGCGGCGCGCAGCTGTGGAATCAAGCGGCCACCGCTGGCGCGGTCCATCCGCTGCAGGGGACTGTTGAGGTCCTGTACCTCACCACTGCGGGCATCCAGCAGCGCGACCCCGACTGGAACATAGTCCAGCAGCAGGCGCAGGCGCTGGTCGCGTGCGTAGATCGCCTTGACCTGGCGCAGCGCCGGCATGTACATGCGCTTGTGCAGCCACAGCAGGAAGATCCACAGCACGGCCAGCGCGGCGATCAGCGAGGCGCCGCCCGACAGCAGCATCGGCGCGATACCGCGCAGGATGTCGCGCCAGCGGTAGGTTTCCACCAGCGTCCAGGGCGTGCCATTCACCGCCAGCGCCAGGGTGAAGCGCCCGTTGTGGAAGCGTGCGCGGGTGGCATTGCCGAGCAGGACCCAGTCGGCGTCGGCGCCGCTGACATCACGTGCATCCTCGTGGCTGGAGAGCACGCGCAGGCCGTCACGGTCCAGCAACATCAGGTGGCCCTGGCTGTTGCGGCGAAGCAGCGCCTGCAAGCGCGCCAGCGGTTCGTACGCAACGAAGGTGGCAATGGGTGCATCTCCGGCGCTGGCCTGGAACACTGACACCAGCGAGGCTTGGCCGGTGATCGGATGGCGGCCGAAGGTGCGCTGCGGTGCGTCGCTGCGTGCCAGGCTCTCCAGCAGCGGCACCTGGTCATGCAGCGAGGCGGGGGCCAGCAGCTGCGCAGGAGCCCGCAGGTGCTCGAAGATCTCGTCGCGCGAGCGCGTGCCCAGTGCGTCGGCCAGGCTGCGCTCGGTCAGCCCCTTGTCCAGTGACAGATACTGTCCACTGGGATCAAAGAAATAGGACGCTCCCACCGGCTCGCCTTCATCGGAGGTTCGGGTCAGGCGCTGGATCAACGAGACGGCGGCACTCAGCTGCAGGTAGCGCTTCAGCTCCTGCGGCTGCCACTGCAGTGTCTGCAGGCCGAGCGCCATCTGCGGACGGCTGCTGTCGTCAGCCACCACCACCAACCGCTGCCCACCCTGCAGATAGGCCAGGTACATGGCATCGGAACTGGACTGGCCCAGCCGTACATCGTGGCCCCAGGCGTACTCGGCCATGTTGGCCAGGCGGGCATAGCTGGCGTCCTGTCGCGCCAGCTGGATCTGCAACGCGTTGTGGGCACGGCGGAAATCGGCAATGCGCCGGGCCTCGTAGGCGTTCACCTGCACCACGATGAGCGTGACCAGCACGCTGATCGACAACAGGCTGAGTACCGCCCCGCAGGCCAGCATCAGCCGCCGCGGGTAGCGCCGCAGTGCCTGCAGCTCGCCACCTTCGGCCGGCCCCGCCCCGGCACGGGCGTGCAGGCGATACAGGGACGCTGCAATGGCTGGACGGGACGATGGCATGGCAACAGGCGACGCGGCGCGCTCGCAGAACTTGAAAGGAGAGCCAGCATGCGGCGGCGGCGGCCGCGTCGATGTAGGACGATGTCCAATTTCGGGGTTTGGGGTGTCGCATTCCCCCCCCACCATTCACGCCAACCCACAATTCGTACTTGTCCGGTTCCTGTCCATTGCGCCCGCCGCAACCCTGTCATCTCGAAACGGCAGGGCACGGAGAGACGGCAATGTGGGCACGACGCATGGGCGAACGCTGGTGGCTGCTGCGGCTGCTCAGCCGGCATGCACTCGATCAGGCCAGCCTGCGCCTGGGCGGCTTCGCCGCGCGCCTGCTGTCACCGTCGCAGCAACGGCGCGTCGCCTGCCAGATCTCTGCCGTGCTGGGATCCTGCCTGCAGACCCGTCGCTACCAGCGCACCTGTAGCGCCCTGCAACAGGTCGGCCTGCCCGCCGGCACGGCGAGCAGACTGGGCAGCATCATGCTGGCACATGCGTGGTTGCGGCGCATGCGCCTGCGCCACCTGCGCTCACTCCCCTTCCCCGCCGTGAAACGGCATGCGCGCCTGATCACCTGGAAAGACCCCCAGGCGCTCTGGGCAGCAGGAGCCGGCAGGCGCCGGGTGGTCTGCGTGCTACCCACCGGTGATGTCGAACTGGCCATCGCCGCCGTGCTGGACCGGCCGGGTGCGCCGGCACACTACTTCATCCGCTGCCCGCACGCTCCAGGGTCGGCCGAGCATCGAATCCTGTCGGCACTGCAGGGCCAGGGCCATCGCCTGGACATCGGATCGTCATCCATGCCCGCCCAGGGCTGGCGGCAGCTGCAACGTGGCGCCACGATCATCGCGCTGCTGGATCCGCTGCTGATGGTACGTTCCGCGCTGCCGGGCCATCGTCACCCCGCACCGTTGCGGCTTGCGCGACTGGCGCGGGTGCCGGTGCTGCTTGCCGGGCATCGCAACGATGACGACGGCGCCGGCACCCTGCACGTGCTGGGTGAGTTCCGGCTGGATGGGAGCGCTGCACAGTCGGACGCGCTGTACAGCACGGTGCAGGCATTTCTCGCGGCATCACCACTGGACTGGATGGCGCCGGGATAAACCCGAAGGCCGCAGCGGGCGCGTCCCGCTGCGGCGGTTGGGTCAGGCTACGATGAGCGCGACGTTGATGTTGTTGCGGGTGGCATGCGAGTACGGGCATACCACGTGGGCCTTGCTGACCAGATCACGTGCCTGCTCGCTGTCGACGCCCGGCAACGAGATGGTCAGCGCGACGTCGATGGCGAAGCCGGTGCTGACCGGGCCGATGCCAACGCGACCGGTAACCGAAGCATTGTCGGGGATGCTCACACCCTCGTGGCCAGCGACATGGCGCAGCGCGCCGAGGAAACACGCCGAGTAACCTGCGGCGAACAACTGCTCCGGGTTGGTGCCCGTCCCGCCAGTCCCACCCAGTTCTGCCGGCGTGGACAGCGCGATATCGAGCATCCTGTCCGATGAGGTGGCGTGGCCCTCGCGCCCACCGACGGCGGTGGCCTGGGCGGTGTACAGGATCTGTTCAATGCTCATGGAGTGCTCCTTTGCGTGGTTGCGCGACCGCAGACGCGGCCGGAAACCGCATCGTGGAAGCAGGATCGAGCACGTTCCATCGGACAGGGACGATAGCCGCCACCCTGCAGCGACGAATCAGGCGCGCAGCAGCACGTACGCAGCAAGCACCGCCAGGTGCCCGACGTAGTAGAGATAGAACGCCCACCGCCAGCGCGGCAGTGGCCATGTCACCCGCGCGGCCAGCAGCACCACCGGTACGGCCAGCAATGCCCAGCCGTTGTGGTTCGCCCAGCACACCGCTGCGAGCCCGACCAGCAGCAGCCACCACGCGCGATGCCTGAACGCGATCCATCCCAGCAGCACGCAGCCGACACCCGCCCACTGGTAATCCACAAACATCGGCAGCACGCCGGCAGCCAGCAACAGCAGAACGGGCCGATGGTTCGCCAGCGCATGAACGGCCACCGCAGCCAGGGCAAAGGTCAGCAGGATGTTGAGCGGCAGCCAGGAACCAAACGCGAATGCGTGCAATGGCTGCGCGATCAGCCCCCACAACGCGAGCCGGCGTATCGATTTGCGCAGGTCGGCCCCGGGCTGGGCCAGGTTGCAGGCCATCACCAGCGCGAACAGCGGGAAGGCAATGCGCCCCAGTTCGCTGACCACCGGTACGTAGCCGCCAAAGACCACCTTGGCCACGTGATCACCGGTCATGGCCAGCAGTGCGATCCACTTCAGCAGCTCGCGCGTGCCGCTGCAGAGGGTGAAGTTGAAGGTTGACGTCCCGGTCGTGGTCGCTTGCATCGCGGAAGCTTATGCGCATCGGCCAGCCCATTTCCAGCGCCGAGCAGGAGCCCGTCGCTGCAGCCCGCAGGTGTCGGCGCTATGCTGGCCGCCCCAGCTTGTGAGACACCTGCCATGCGCACCCTGTACCCCGCCATCGAACCCTACCGCGAGTTCACCCTGCCGGTGAGCGATCTGCATACGCTGCATGTCGAAGAGTGTGGCACACCGGACGGCATTGCGGTGGTGTACCTGCACGGCGGCCCAGGCGCGGGCATTTCACCCACCCATCGCCGTTTCTTCGATCCGGCACGCTACCGCATTGTGTTGATCGACCAGCGTGGCAGCGGCCGTTCCACCCCGTTCGGCGAGCTGCGCGACAACACCACGCAGGACCTGGTGGCCGACATCGAGAAGGTACGTGAGCACCTGGGCATCGAGCGTTGGCTGGTTTATGGCGGCTCCTGGGGGTCGACCCTGTCACTGGCCTACGCACAGGCGCATCCCGAGCGCGCCACCGGCCTGATCGTGCGCGGCGTATTCCTCGGCCGCGAAATGGAAAACCGCTGGTTCGCCGAGGCCAACGGCGGTGCGCGCTGGATCTTCCCGGAGCGCTGGGACCGCTATGAGGCCTACATTCCGGAAGCCGAGCGCGGCGACATGATCGCAGCCTACTGGAGCCGCATGGACAGCCCGGATGTGGCGATCCGGATCGAAGCCGCGCAGGCCTGGCTGGGCTGGGAGGACAACGCGGCCACCCTGCAGCACGACGTGGATGCGCAATCCACCGACGACCCGCTGGACACATTGGCAAAGGCCCGCATTGAAGCGCATTACTTCCGCAACAGCATCTTCCTGGAGCCGGACCAGCTGCTGCGCGATATCGATCGCATCCGCCACCTGCCCTGCGTGATCGTGCAGGGGCGCTACGACATCATCTGCCCGCCGCGCAGTGCGTGGGATCTGGCCAAGGCCTGGCCGGAAGCCCGGCTGGAGATGGTGACCTCCGGCCACAGCGCGAACGAGCCGGCCACGGTGGATGCGCTGGTGCGGGCCACGGACGCCTTTGCCGACCGCTTCTGAAGGGAGGGTAGTGCCGGCCGCTGGCCGGCATTCCACCGTAGGAAGGTAAAGTCGACTGTCAGTCGACTGCTCTTGGCAGGAAGCTGAAAGCCCCGCGCCGCGCGCGATCGTCGACTGGCAGTCGACTCTACCGAGCCGTCTCCGTCGAGCCACCTCGCCCAGGCGTCTCCGCGCAGTCGTAGCTGCGTGGCCCGGTGAATGGCAACCCACCGGCAACGGTCCACGGGCCCCATTCTTCGCAGCCCACTTACAGCCTCCCGCAGAAGATCCGGCCGTGACCACCGCACCGGTAGTCCGCCTTCTCTTCAGGAGCACGCCATGATCGCTTGTCGCTACCTTCCCATTGCACTCTCGCTTTGTGCGGCCCTGCTGCTGGGTGCCTGTTCCAGGACCCAGGAGGCGAGCAAGGCCACCGCCGCCGAGGACGTCACCGAAGTGAAGTTGATACCGCCGTACGAGTCGCTGGACAGGGACAAGGACGGCATCGTCACCCTGGCGGAAGTCGATGCAATAGCACCGGACTGGGCCGAACGGCTGCATGCCTGCGATACCGACCGTGACAAGACGTTGACCCGTGGCGAGTACGACGTGTGCAAGCAGACCAGCGCTTCGCATTGATCCATCACTGAACCCTCGATTGGCGCTGTGCATGCCCGGCTATACCAAGGTATAGCCGGGCTAACCCACGAGTCTCTAGGCCTGTCCCATTCAGGGGCGGACAATAGCACCACTGGCCAGGGCAACCCTGGCTGGCACCTTTCCCTCATGGAGACGCAGATGGACCCCGACCCTGCCGGGTGCGCCGCACCCCGGATCACCGCTTGTTGCCTGTTCCTGGCGCCTGCCCGCCGGTCCCTGCCTGCCTGAGTGACGGGGGACCGCCAGGCGCCGCCTGCCTGGAGATCGCCCCCATGTCCTACAAGATCCTCTACATCACCCTGCGCCGCCTGATCGGCGAGCGCGATGTTGCCGCCCTGCGCAGCCAGCTGCTGCAATACGGCCCGGTCATGTTTGCCCGTTCGCTGTCGCTCGGTTCGCCGCGCGTGGTGGCCGACGCCTTGTCGCTGCTGCCGATCAGCGAGCGCATCACTGTGCTGCGTCATCTGCCCTATCCCCTGCGCGATGCGATGAAGCCACTGTGCATCGGTGGCAGCCAGCGGCTGCACATGCAGCCATGGTCTCCGGCAGTGCTTGCGATGCGCCACGCCTGATCTGTCTCACCCATTCCGTTCGTGTTCCGGCTGCGGCCGGCTCTGACATTCGAGGAGCGTCCCATGAGCCTGCTCAACGCCTGGTTCAACGCCTTCCTGCGCAGCCGTCGCGCAGGCAACCTGTTCCGCCGCCGCGCAATGCCCGAAGCCGGGTTTGGTCCGGGCAGCGCCGAAGCGGCGCCGTTCGCGCTCACCACCGGCCTGGTCACGCTCGCCCAGCAGGACGAAGCCGAGCTGCTGGCCACGCTGGACTCGCATGCCGATGGCCTCAGTCCGCATGAGGCCGAGCAGCGACTGGCCACGCTCGGCCCCAATGAGGTGGATCACGAAAAGCCGCTGCCGTGGTGGCGCCACCTGTGGCAGTGCTACCGCAATCCGTTCAACCTGCTGCTGACCGTGCTGGCGGCGGTGTCCTGGCTGACCGAGGACATCAAGGCGACGATCGTCATCGGTGCGATGGTGCTGCTGTCCACGCTGATCCGCTTCGTGCAGGAGGGTCGTTCGAACCGAGCGGCCGAGCGGCTGAAGGCACTGGTCGGCAACACTGCGCGCGTGCTGCGCCGCAATCCCGGCACCGAGGCTGCGGATGTGGCAGACCAGTACTTCGGCGCGCGCCTGCACAGCCGTCGCCCGGCACGCCTGCTGGACCTGCCGATCCGTGAACTGGTGCCCGGCGACCACATCGTGCTGTCGGCAGGCGACATGATTCCGGCCGATTGCCGCGTGCTGAATGCCAAGGACCTGTTCGTGGCGCAGGCGGCGATGACCGGCGAGTCGCTGCCGGTGGAGAAATTCGCGCACCCGGGCGATGGCCTGGCCGGCCTGCTGGAACAGCACAACCTGCTGTTCATGGGTACCAACGTGGTGTCCGGTACGGCCACCGCCATTGTGCTGGCCACCGGTAACCGCACCTACTTCGGCACCCTGGCCCAGCGCAGCACCGCCACCGACCGTGCGCCCACCGCATTCCAGGCCGGCGTCAACAGTGTCAGCTGGCTGCTGATCCGCTTCGCGCTGGTGATGGTGCCGTTCGTGCTGCTGATCAACGGCTGGACCAAGGGCGACTGGACCGAGGCGTTCCTGTTCGCGCTGTCGGTGGCGGTGGGCCTGACGCCGGAAATGCTGCCGATGATCGTCACTTCCACCCTGGCCAAGGGCGCGGTGCTGCTGTCGCGGCGCAAGGTGATCGTCAAGCGCCTGGACGCCATCCAGAACTTCGGCGCGATGGAAGTGCTGTGCACCGACAAGACCGGCACGCTCACCCAGGACAGGATCGCGCTGGAGCGCCACACCGATGTGTTCGGCCACGATTCGGAAGACGTACTGAAGTTCGCTTACCTCAACAGCCACTTCCAGACCGGGCTGATCAACCTGCTGGACCGTGCGGTACTGGAGCACGTGGAGCTGCAGAGTTCGCTGCGGCTGTCGCAGGACTACCACAAGGTGGATGAGATCCCGTTCGACTTCGAGCGCCGCCGCATGTCGGTGGTGGTGTCCGAGCGCGAGGACCACCACGAGCTGATCTGCAAGGGGGCGGTAGAAGAGATGCTGGCAGTCTGCAGCACCGTGCGTGAAAACGGCCAGGACATGCCGCTGGACGAGCGTCGCCTGGCGCGGGTGCGGCAGACCACCGAGGAACTGAACGAACAGGGCCTGCGCGTGGTGGCGGTAGCGATGAAGGAGACCGCGGCCAGCCGGACCACCTATTCGCAGGCCGACGAATGTAGCCTGACCCTGATCGGCTACGTGGCGTTCCTCGACCCGCCGAAGGAATCGGCCGCGCAGGCGCTGCAGGCGCTGGCCGCGCATGGCGTGGAGGTCAAGGTCTTCACCGGCGACAACGAACTGGTAACCGCGCGTGTCTGCGCGCAGGTGGGGCTGGACGCCGACACCATCCTGACCGGGCCGCAGATCGAGCGCATGGACGACGGCGCGCTGTCGCGGGCGCTGCACCACCATCGCGTGTTCGCCCGGCTGACGCCGCTGCACAAGGAGCGCCTGGTGCGCGAGCTGCGTGCTCAGGGCAAGGTGGTCGGCTTCCTCGGCGACGGCATCAACGATGCACCGGCGCTGCGCGCAGCCGATATCGGCATCAGCGTGGACAGCGCGGTGGACATCGCCAAGGAGGCGGCCGACATCATCCTGCTGGAAAAGAACCTGATGGTGCTGGAGGAAGGTGTCATCCAGGGCCGGCGCACGTTCAACAACATGCTGAAGTACATCCGCATGACCGCCAGCTCCAACTTCGGCAATGTGTTCTCGGTGCTGGTGGCCTCGGCCTTCCTGCCGTTCCTGCCGATGCTGCCGCTGCAGCTGCTGGTGCAGAACCTGCTGTACGACATCTCGCAGATCGCCATTCCGTTCGACAACGTGGATGAGGAATTGGTGCGCAAGCCGCTGAAGTGGAACCCGGCGGACATCGGCCGCTTCATGGTGTTCTTCGGGCCGATCAGCTCGATCTTCGACCTGAGCTGCTTCGCGCTGATGTGGTACGTGTTCGATGCACGCACGCCGGCCGACCAGGGCCTGTTCCAGTCCGGCTGGTTCGTGGTCGGCCTGCTGACCCAGACCCTGATCGTGCACATGATCCGCACGCCGAAGGTGCCGTTCCTGCAGAGCATCGCCGCGCCGCCACTGCTGCTGATGACCGGCCTGATCATGGCCATTGGCGTGGCCCTGCCGATGAGCCCGCTGGCCGGCTACTTCAAGCTGCAGGCGCTGCCGGCCGGCTACTGGCCGTTCCTGGTGGCGATCCTGTTCGGCTACGCGGTGCTGACCACTGCGCTGAAGCGGTTCTACATCCGTCGTTACGGCTGGCAGTAAGCGCCCGCCGCTTTGTCCAGGGAGAAACACAATGGACATCAATCCGAACCTGCCGGCGTTCAACGCCGGCGCAACGCTCAGCTCGCTGATCAGCCTGTCAGTGGCGTTCGTGCTGGGCACGGTTATCGGCCTGGAACGCCAGCTGCGGCAACGCACCGCGGGCCTGCGTACCAACACGCTGGTGGCGGTGGGAGCGGCGGTGTTCGTCGATCTGGCAGTGCGCTTCCATGACCTGTACGGCGGTCCACCGTCACCGCTGCATGTGGTGGCCTATGTGATCTCCGGCGTCGGCTTCCTTGGTGCCGGCGCGATCATGAAGGACGGCGCGCAGGTGTCCGGCCTGAACACCGCCGCCACCCTGTGGGGATCGGCGGCGGTGGGAGCATGTGCCGGTATCAAGCTGCTGCCCGAAGCAGTGCTCGCCGCGGTGTTCGTGCTGGCCGCCAATACTTTGCTTCGGCCCGTGGTGAACCGCATCCAGCGGCAGCCGCTGCCGGAAGCGTTCAGCGAGGCAACCTATGCGATCAACGTGGTCTGCCAGCGCGAGCAGCAGGCCGAGGTACTGGACCAGCTGTTGCTGCTGCTTGAGCAGGCGCAGTACCCGGTGCGCGCGGTGGACCAGCGCCCGTTCGGCGAGCGCGACGTGGAAATCGAAGCGGTGCTGTATGCCACCACGGTGGATGCCGGCGAACTGGATGCGGTACTGGCGACGCTGGCGACCACGCCCGGCGTGCTGCAGGGGTTCTGGAACGCCAGCCTGGAGGAGTAGTGCCGGCCGCTGGCCGGCAACCCCGTGCACCGCTTTGGTGGGTGCCGACCTTGGTCGGCAGAGAACCTTCAGAGACCGTGTCCATCCCTGCGGTAGTGCCGGC
>NZ_KV791393.1:30646-66529 GCF_001807895.1 Stenotrophomonas sp. HMSC10F07 | reverse complement strand
CATCGGGTAGCGCCGGGCCATGCCCGGCGGCCGCTCAACGCCGTGAATGCAGCACGGTGCGCTGGCGCATCGCGTTGAATTCCTGCTCTACCTGCTGGATATCCTCGGCCTGGAACCCGGCCGCGTCCAGCAGCTCGTCGGCGGCGGCGGCGGCCAGCGGATCATCGTCACGCTGGCGCCAGCAGCGCGCTGGCAGGAAATACCCCACTTCGCTGCGCCCGCGCATGATCACCACCGGCCGGCCCGCATACAGCAGGAACTCGGCCAGGTGCTGGCGCAGGCCCTCCACTGAAACATAGGCCGGTCCAACACCCAGCATCTGGCTGGACGGTTCGGAACTCTCGAACAGCTTGCGACGGCTCATCCACTCCTCCTTATGTGCAGCGCGTGGTCTCCTTTCCTTAGACGGGCGCATCGCTGCGCCCCCGCCACGCACTACGTGATCCACATCACGCCGTCACTCAGAACCCGGTATTGAACTCCAGCTGGAACACATCGATCGACAGTGGAGCACCGGACACTTCCTTGGCCGCCATCCACTTGCCGCTGATCCAGCTGCGCGCGTCCAGCGCGTAGGCGCCGCCCACGTAGTAGCCGCGGGCGTTGGTGCCCCCGAGGTGGAAGTTCGGGTCGTTGTAGGCGTCCGGCAGCGCATCGGCCTCGATGCGCTTGTAGCCCAGCAGCGCCTGCCACTGGCCCTTCTCCTTCAGGTCGGTGGCACCGAAAGTGGCCTGCACCATCCAGGCGGTGTCGCCGCTGCGGAAGGTGTCGATGCTGGCGGTACCACCGGCGCCGTAGTTGTTGACGATGCCGTTGTTGGCGCGGCTGAACATCGCCTGCTTGTCGTAGGCCAGGTTGCGGATGTAGTCGCCATCCAGGCGCAGGCCGATGCCCTGGGCCAGCTGCGTATCCCAGCGCAGGTTCAGCGTGGCCAGGCGGAATGCCGAGGCCAGGCCGACGTACTGCGGGGTGGGCGTGTTGGCTGGATCCAGCGGGTTGCGTGCGATGTCGCGGATCAGCATCAGGGTGTTGCCCTTCTGCATGAACGCCGGGCGCGACCAGTCGGTGTCGCAGCCCACCGCGCCCGCATACAGCGCGCACGGCGAGGACAGGCGGCCGCTGATGTTCTTGAAGTCGTAGTAACCCAGCGCGGCGCGCAGCGCGTTGTCATCGTTGAAACGCCAGTTCACGCCGACCTGTGCGCCGGACAGCCACTTGTTCTCGTTCGGGGTCTTGACCCGACTCTGGCTGGGCGCGCTGTCGGAGGTGTACTCCAGCGGTACCACCGCCAGATTGCCGAACAGGCCAAGGTCACCGCCGTCGAAGTCGTACTGCAGGTTGGCGGCCAGGCCATCGAAGTTCAGGTCGTTGGAGAACAGCGTATCGCTGGTCCAGAACGGATTGCCGAAGCGGCCGCCGCGCACCGTCACCCAGTCGGCCGGGCTGTAGGCCAGCCAGGCCTGGTCCAGCCACACGTCCTTCTTGCTCAGGCCACCACCCAGCTGCTCGGTGGTTGACACCGGGCCATTGCTGCTGCCGCTGGCCAGGCGCACGCCAGCCGTGGTGTGCTGGCCGATGGTCGCCTCGATGCCGAGGCGGGCGCGGATGCGCCACAGGTTGCGGCGGTCCTGGCGGGTGTTCAGCAGCGGTGGCAGCTGCAGGTTGGTGTTGGTATTGGTGTCGAAGCCGTTGCCGGAATTGATCGACGACCAGTTGCTGACGATGTCGCTGTTGCGTTCGGAGAAGAAGCGCGACTCGCTGCGCACGCGCATGTCACCGGTGACCTTGATGCGCTTGGTCCACTCAGCCACTTCGTTCGGCGCCGCCCAACCCTCGGACCTGGCCTGCGTCATCACTTCCTGGCGCACTTCGTCACGAATGCCGTCGCGCACACTCTGCGGTACGTACGGCACGCGCACGTCACCGGCCTCCAGGGCCACGCCACCACTGGCGGCCGGTGTCCCGGCGGCCGCGGTGCGCTGCAACGCCGCTGCTTCGGCCTGCGCCTGCACCAGCAATGCCTGGCCGTCTTCGGGTTTCAGTGCACCGCTGGCGATCAGCCCCTTGATCAGCTTGACCATGGTGGTTTCGGCGGCCATCGCGCCGGCCGGGGCGGCCAGGCTGAGCAGCACGGCGCAGCACAGCAGCGCCCGTCGGGCCGGCCGCGGGTGGCGGGAGTCGGTTCGTGCACGGACGTGGTCGTTCATCACGGTTCTCATCGGAAGAAGGGAAATCACGGAGGTCGGGAATCAGGCCCCGGGCCGGCGGCCCTGGATCAGGACGCGGGCGGGGAAATCAAGCGACGGCGGCGGTGCCTGGTCGACCTTGCCGATGCGACCCAGTGCATCGAGCACGGCCGCGTCGGCCTCCTCGTTGCCACTGCCACGCACCAGCTCGACCTTCTCCAGGCGACCATCGCTGGCCAGCCACACATTCACCTGCAACTGGAACGCCAGGCGCTTGACCTTTTCGTCGCGCGAGATCGCCTGCTGCATCAGGTAGCCGAGGTAGCGCCCATAGGTGGCGTTGCCGGCACCGCCACGACCGACACCGGACGAACCGCCACCACTGCCGGACTGGATGCCGAAGTTGTCGCCACCGGCCTGCGCGTCGGCATTCATCGTCACCGGATCGCTGTTGTCCGGGGTCGGCGTCGGCTCTTCGGCCGGCGTCGGCTGATCCAGCGGCTCCGGTTCGGGCATCGTCTCTTCCGGCGGCGTTTCCGGTTCCGGCGGTTTTTCCGGTGGCGGCGGGGGTGGCGGAGGCGGTGGCGGCAACGCCAGCATCGGCGGCTGCACCACCGGCCGGCGGGTGCTGGCGGTGTCCTTGAACAACAGCCACCACAGCGCGACGCCGAGCACCAGCAACGCGACCAGCACCAGCGCGACGGTCACCAGCAACGGGCGACCACGCATGCCGGGCTCCGGCCGGGGGGGTTGATGGGCGGTCATGCCTCAGCCCTGCGCCTTGCCGGTGACCAGGCCCACCTGGGCCAGCTCCAAGCGCCGCAAGAGGTCCAGCACCTCGACCACCCGGGCATACTGCACCTGTGCGTCTCCGCGCACGATCACCGGGAAATCCGGCGTGGTCGCGCGCTCGGTACGCAACCGGTCTTCCAGCTCGGCCATCGTCACCGGGTAGGCATCCAGGAACACCTGGCCGCTGGGGTCGATGGTGATCGCCTTGGTCTTCGGCTTCTCCAGCGCCACGCTGTTGCTGGCCTTCGGCAGGTTGACCTCGATACCGGGGATGGAGGCGTTGCTGGTCAGGATGAAGATCACCAGCACCACCAGCAGCACGTCGACGAAGGGCGTCACGTTGATGCCCTTCTCGCGCTTCTTGATGCCGAACTTCGCCTTCTGGCCCATGGCGCGCTCCTCAGCCCTGGACCGCGGCCGGGCCGCGCCCGTCCTGCTCTTCGGCCAGGCGCGCGGCAAACTCGTCGATGAACACCGCCATGTCCGCACCGATCGCTTCGGCACGCGCGCCAAGGTAGTTGTAGCCGAACAGTGCAGGGATCGCGACGCCGAGGCCAGCCGCCGTACACAGCAGCGCTGCGGCCATGCCGGGTGCCACCGAGTTGATGTCGACCGCGCCAGCCATCGCCGCCACCACGAACACCAGCATGATGCCGATCACGGTGCCGAACAGGCCCACATACGGGGCCCCCTCGATGGTGGTCGACAGCCAGTTCATGCGTCGTGCCATCGCCTCCTGCTCACGCACCATCACCGCATCCATCGACGCGCGGATCGCCGCGATGGTGGCGCCACTGAGGTAGCCACTGTTGCCGTCGCGCTGATGGCGCTGCTGCATTTCATCAATGGCCACCTGGTAGATGCGCCACAACGAACCGTCGTGCATCGCGGCAGGTGCCTTGCCCTGGCGGTCCATGTCGGACAGGGTGCGCAGCGGCACGCCGGACAGCTTGCCGAAGCTCTCGGTGAACACTGCATTGGCCTTGCTGGTACGGCCGAAGTGCCGCCCCTTGGCGATCATGATTGCCCACGACAGCAGCATCATCAGGCCGAGGATGGCGACCACCACCCAGGCGTCGAACGGCATTGCCTTGAGGATGAAGGCGAAGTGGCTCTGCCCGGCGGACTGCTCGTCGGCACCGTAGCTGATCAGGCGCGAGTCGGCGCCCTGTGCGGTGGCGTCGGCCAGCAGCAGCGCGGCCGGCCGTGCCACGCGCGAGATACGCAGCTCATCCAGTGCGCCCTCGAAATTTGCCAGCGGCTGCACCGCGCCAGGCGCATCGGCGCCCACCACCGGAGCCGTGCCCAGCGCTGGCAGCGCACCGCTCAGCTGGGCAACGACGCGCCCATTGAGGTACAGCTGCAACGCGCCCTTCTCTGCCGTCAGTGCAACGTGTGCCCACTGTCCTTCCGGAACCGGCTGCGCGGGCGTGCTGCGCTGGCCATTGAGCTGCACGAACGGCACGCGGTTCTCGATGCCCAGCACCAGCTCGGATGCGCCGTCGCGACGCGCATAGATCGCCTGCGCCGCAGTGTTGCCGCCCGGCTTGATCCAGGCTGAAACGGTGAGCGGCGCGCCCGCTTCCTGAGCCAGCGATGCGCTGGCCGGCAGCGGCAGCGGACCGGCGCCCAGCTGCACGCCACGGCCGATCACCGAGCCTTCCGACGGCGGCACCACCGCACCGGCATTGTTGCCATAGGCGGTGGTGTCGCGTGCCGGCGCATTGGCCTCGGCAAAGTGGTAGACCAGCGTGTAATCCGGATCGAACACCTGCTGGCCGTTGCCGCTGGCCGGTGCCTTCTCATAGCCGTAGTACATCCAGATCGTCTGCGGCGCGGCAGCGCTGACTGACGGTACGTCGACCCAGACCAGGGCCAGGCCCATCCTGGGATCGAACTGTTCGATCTGGTGGGCCAGCACGGTACGGCCATCACCCGAGACGAAGCGCAGGTCGTTGCCCGCGTCCTGGGTTCCGTCGAAGCCGAAGTTGCCGGTATGCAGGCGCAGCAGCAGCGGCGTGCGGCCCGGGTCACCGGCCAGGCCCGCGCCCTGCGGGCCGGCGTCGATGGTGATCGGCTTGCGGTACTTCCATTCGGCCTGCCACCAATTGGCATCGGCCGCAGCCACCGGCAGCGCAACCAGCGCGGCCAGCAGCAACAACACTCGGGAAAGCAAACGGTCCATGCGAAGGGTCTCCGGAGAACGCATGTTCAAGGGAAGGGTCAGTAGCTGGTGCTGATGTTGAAATGCAGGCGCGGGTCGTCCTTGCGCGTGACCGGGCCATCGGCATACGGCCAGGCGTAGTCCAGGCGCAGTTGCAGGTGTTCGCCCAGGCGCAGCTGCGCGCCCAGGCCGACCGAGGCCAGGTTGTACTTGTCGCGCTGTTCGGGCAGCGGCTGGCGCAGGCGCAGGTAGGCCGCGTCGGCAAAGCTGTAGACACGCAGGTCGGTGCCGCGCCACAGCGACCACGCAGGAGTGCGCCATTCCAGGCTGGCCAGGCCGCCGTAGTCGCCGATCGCCTCGGCCGACAGGTAGCCACGCACGGTGTACATGCCGCCAGCGGCGAACTGCTCGGCCGACACCAGGGGCGCATCGGTTACCTGCAGCGAGCCACGCGCATACCACTGCCAGTCGTTGCCGAAAGTGTGGGTGTTGGCAACATCGGCCTTGAAGGCCACGAAGCTCGGGTCCGCCCAGTAGCGCTTCTGCCCGAACGCGGTGGCGTCGCTGCCGTAACCAAACAGGCGGCGGGTACCGGCCACCAGCTGGGTGTTGATGCTCAGCTGATCCTGCTCGCCCTGGCGCACGCCGACGAAGGCCAAGGTGATCGGCGCGTACTTCAACGGTGTTTTCAGGCTTTCCTTGCCCATTTGCGTGTCTTCCTCGGTGTCCTTGAAATCCACACCGAGGCTGAGCTGGCGCCACCACTGGCTGCTGCCGGCCAGGCGGTAGTTGAGCTTGAGGCCGATCGAATGGCCGTTGCCGATCACATTGGTGCCGGTGCCGGTACCGACCTGCCCACCTGCATTCAACACGCGGCTGTCGGATCTGTAGCCGGAGGCTTCCAGGCTCCACGGCGTACCTTCGAACGGCATCGTGTACGAGGCCGAGAACACCTTGGCCTGCTTCGTGTCTTCCGGCGCCAGATACACGCCGAGGTTGGCGCTGTGCCCACGCTTCCACAGGTTGTCGTAGGCCAGCGATGCACTCAGGCGCAGCTTCTCGGTGTCGGCGCTATGGTCGTTGTTGAGTGACGCACTGGCACGCCACGGCGATTTCTCCTCGACCTGCAGGTCCACATCCATCGTGCCCGGCACCTGGCCTTCGCGCACCAGTGGCATCACCTGGCGACGCCCGCCTTCGTTCAGTGCGGTCAGTTCCTTCTGGGCCTGGTCGAAGTCAGGCACCTTGCCCTCGGCCAGCGCCGGTACACGTTCGCGGATGCGTTCGGGCGACTCGTGGCGGGTGCCGACCACGCGCAGCTGGCCGATCGGCGTCTGCTGCACCTTCAGCAGCACCACGCCCCCACTGACCTGCTGCTCGGGTAGCTCGACGTAGACCGACTGGTAACCGGCCTGCTGATAGAGCGCGTGGACCGCATCGCGCGCCTTCTCGACATCGGCCAGGGTCTTGCCCGGGCCGAGGAACGGTTCCACCGCGCGTTCAATGTCGCGTGGATCGAGCACCGTGTTGCCGCGCACGATGTATTCGTTGATGTTCACGCTGGGCGCGGGTGCTGCCTCCTGCGCGAACAGCGGCAGCGGCATCGCGGCCAGGGCCAGCACCAGCGGATGCAGGCGCAGCGGAAGGCGAACGGCTCGGCACGGAACAGGATTCATCGAAGGCATCGCGTCGTATCGAAGGGAGGGGCCAGGGAGCGGCGCGTGGATCTACCAACAGGACGTGTACATCGCGTCAAAGCCGCCAACAGTTTTGTGACAGCACTGTCATCTTTTGAAAGCGCCGCAACGCACGCAGGCGGACCCTGCCTTGGCCACCCGTCTTCATTGCAGGACATCGATTGCTGCGGGAGATTCGAGATGTGTGAATCGTTGATGCCGGACCTGCGCGCGGCCCTCGCCCTGCTGCTGGCGCTGCCATCGGGTCGCGCCGACGAGGCGAAGGAGCAGGAAGAAGCTGCGCCCTGCATCGAAGTACTGGTCAACGGCGAGCGGATTCCGGCCTGGGACTGTCTGCAACGCAAGCTGGCGCCTGCGACAAGGCCGGCGAAGTCGGCGGCGCTCCCCGAAGCCGAACGCCTGATGCAGCAGCCCGGCAACCAGCTGATGCAGTACAACCTGGAAGGCACGCGGCAGCGCATGGGCGATGCGTTCGGTCGCTCGGTGGTGCCGCAGCGACCTGCGCGCTGAGTCTGCGCCTGTGTAGCGCCGAGCCCATGCTCGGCTGTCTTTGTATCCGTCGGCGAGGCCAAGCTGAAGCAGCCGAGCGCAGGCTCGGCCCTACAGGGCGGCCGGCACGATGCCATCGCTCGGCACCGGTGGCAGCGTGGGCACCGCCAGGCTGCGCGACTGCCCCGCCTGGTTGAGCTCCACCGTATTGGCACTGATGCTGGCCAGCACCGTGCAGGGCCCCAACCGCTGGCCCGGCGCGTAGGCTTCGGCAGGACGCCCATCCACCGAGAGCAGCGCAAGCGGTGCGTGGTCGCCGGCCAACACGCCCAGCACCACCACCTCGGTCTGCACGGCGCCGGGGGACACCAGGCGCACCAGCGGCAGGCTTGCCACCGCATCGAACATCGGCCGCACCGCCGCCTCGGTCTTCGCCTCGCTGGCCACGGCCGCCGGCGCCACCGCAGACAGAGTGATGCTCCAATAGGCCACTACGGCCAGCAGCAGCGCCGCCGCCAGCAGGGTCAACATGCGATTGCGATCCCAGCGCCTGCCGTCCATGTTCCGCACCATCGCCACGTTCGGGTCTGCCCACGCTAGCAGGTGCGGCTGACGCTTTTGTTTCATCATGCGGGCCTACGCTGGCAGGCATCGACCCGGACAGGAGGCAACGTCGATGCAGCGCGTGCCGCGTGGTTTCACCCTGCTGGAACTGATGGTGGTGCTGGTGATCATCGGTATCTGCACGGCGGGTATCGGGCTGGGCCTGGGCAGCCTGCTCGACCCGGGCCGGCAGCTGCGACAGGAAGCCGAACAGTTGGCGCAGCGCCTGCAGGTGGCGCGCGACGAGGCCCGGATCGATGGCCGCCCCCTGCGCTGGCAGGCCGACGCCGCCGGCTACCGCTTCAGCCGCCGCGAAGGCACCCGTTGGATGGATGTGCAGCGCGACGACCTGCTGCGCCCACAACCATGGCAGCTGGCGGGCATCGCGGTGCAGCCGACCACGCCGATTGAACTGAGCCCCGAATGGATTGGCGTGGCGTGGGAAGTGACGCTGTCGTTGCAGGGCCGCCAGCTGCGTCTTCGTGATGATGGCAGCGGACAGTTGCAGGTCGTGCAGTGAAGCGGAACAGGCACGGGTTCACCCTGATCGAAGTGCTGATCGCATTGGCGATCGTTTCAATCGCACTGGCGGCGGTGATGCGTTCGGTGGCGGTGGCTACCGACGATCAATCGCGCCTGCGCGACCGTCGGCTGGCACTGATGTGCGCGCAGGACCGCTGGCAGGAGCTGCGCCTGGCTGGGCAGCCGCCGCAGGATGCACGGCAGCGCTGCGTGCAGGGGCGCAGCACGTTCCTGGTGCTGCAACATCTCGGCACCGGCAGCGACAGCCAGCCGCAACTGGAGCTGAGCGTGGTGGCCGAAGATGCACCGCAGCAGTCCCTGGCGCGGATGCAGCTGCCATGGACCACCATGCAATGAAGCGGGTCGCGCGTGGCTTCACCCTGATCGAAGTGATGATCGCGATCACCATCATGGGTGTGCTGGCGCTGATCTGCTGGCGTGCGCTGGACAGCGTGGCCAGCAGCGACCAGCGCCTGCGCCGGGCCGATGCCGAAACCACGACGGCGCTGCGCATCCTGCAGCAGTTCCAGCGCGATATCGAGATGCGTGCCGACGACGCGCTGATGAATGGTGCAGTGCGTCCGGCCGATCAACCGCAGCGGCTGCTGCCTCCGTCCCTGGTAAGCGAACGGCACCCGGATGGCAGCTTCGCACTGGAGATCACCCGCAGTGTCGGCAGTGATGGACTACGCTGGCAGCGGGTGCGCTGGTGGCGGCAGGGCAATACGCTGTGGCGGGCCAGTGGCGCGGCGACTGATCGATACCCCCTGCCCGCGCCTGAGCCGTCGAAAGGCATTGCGGTGGCCAGGGATGTGCAGCGGTTCGAGGTACGCGCCTGGCAGCCGGGCGCTGGGTGGGCGCTGTTGCCGAGCGAAGGCGAGGTGCTGCCGGCCACCGGGCTGGAACTGCGGTTGGGCCTGCGCGATGGGCGCGGGTCGCTGAGCTACCGGCGGGTGCTGGCGTTGTAGGGTTCCTCCCAGGCAAAGCATCCACGCATGGCGTGGATCTACTGCCGAGCGGCTTCTACTGCCCGGCCTGCCCTGGTGGGTGCCGACCGTTGGTCGGCACTGATGCTGGCCCAGCCATCCACGCATGGCGTGGATCTACTGCCGAGTGGCTTCTACTGCCCGGCCTGCTTTGGTGGGTGCCGACCTTGGTCGGCACTGATGCTGGCCCAGCCATCCACGCATGGCGTGGATCTACTGCCGGCCGCGATCGTGCCGACCAAGGTCGGCACCTACCGGGATCGTTCGATGCCTACCGACGCTGCGTGCCGTCGTCGCGGCTGGCCTGCGGGAACTGGAATGCGCTGTCGGCGTCGTAGCCGCTGTTGGCGGTAGTGCCGCGCGCCGGCGGCGCTACGCTGCTGGTACCGCTGCCGAAGCCCAGGATCTGCACGCTGATCACCGACGGCTGGTTGCGCCGTGCGTCGTCCTGGCTCTTGCGCATCACGTCCTGTGCCGCCTGGCTGGCACTGTTGGCTGCCGCACTGGCCGCGGCCAGCGCATTGACGTTGACCGATGCCAGCACCGGCAGGCCCTTGCTCTCGCCCTGTACCTGGATGTTGGCCGCGTTGAGCACCTGCAGCGCGGCCAGATTGATGTTGCCGGAGACGCGTATACCGGCCTCGCCCGCATCGATGGTGCCCAGCGGTGCGATCAGATCGACGTCGCCCGGCGGCACTTCGGCGATGGGGTTCAAGGTCGCGATGCCAGCACCGCTGGCCGGGGCCTGCGGCGACAGGATCACATTGCCCCAACCGTCATAGACGCGGCGCGGTGGCGTGTACAGCAGGGTCGTGCGCGAACCACGACCGGCATTGATGTCACCCTGCTCCGACCACGCCAGGATGTCGCCGCCGAACGTGGTCATCACCCGCGACAGGCCCAGCAGCACGCTGTCCTGGCTGAACAGCCGGATATCGCCCTGCCCTTGGGTCACCAGTCCGGCACTGGCCGGGGGCACCACGCCCTGCACACCGATCACGATCTGCCCACCCGGTGCCATCAGCTCGATGTTGCCGCCCGCCTCGGTGCGCACGCCGGAGCCGCCGTACATCACGATATCGCCGGTACGGTCGATCATCGCGCCGGTCGCAGCCTTGTCTGGCATCAGCGTAGCGATGGCCTCTCGCCCACGCAGGTAGGAGCCGAAGCGGGGTCCTTCTGCATCGGTATATTCCCGTCCACCTTCGCGCAGCTCGGCGTAATAGATCTGGCGCAGGAAGATGTGCTGCTGTTCCTGCGGCAGCGCATCGAAGGCAGCCAGCGCCCCGTCGCCGTCGGCAGCCACGCCGAAGCGCTGCTGCAGCCACTGCGTCAGTTCCTGGTCGTAGACCTTGACTGCCTTGCCCGGCTGCGACGCAAGCGATTGCGCGGGATCGGCAAGGTTGACGGGGTCCAGATAGCGGGCACGCAGGGCCGCGAAATCGATCTGCTGGTTGCCGGCCGTCAGCGCGATGCTGGCGCCGGGACGGGTATCGCCCTGCACGATGCCACCGAGGCTGACGATGCTGCCCGCATCCTCCTGGCGCAGCTGGCGGCCGGCACTGATCTCGGTGTTGCCGGGGCCGGCGATGGTCGCGTTCAGATGCACGACGTCGCGGCCCGCCGCTGCCACCGTGATGTCGGTGGGCGCGGTGTTCAACGCGGTCATCGACACCCCGAGGATGTCCCGGCCTGCCCGCAGTTGCACGGCGCCGGCGGCCTCGAACCAGTTCAGCTGGGTGCGCTGCCCCACGTTGGGATTCAGCGTGCGCCGGGCGCCGGTGGCCAGACCGATGATGTCGCCCTGCACCGCGTAGAAGCGGCTCGGCGCCAGGGCCGCAGATACGGTGGACAGCGGAGAATTCGGACCGAACGCAAACAGCGGAAGCGACGCGTCCGGCGATGCAATGTTGCCGTCAACCGACAGGTTGTGCCGCGAGCGGGTCACATTGCCGCCGGAATCCCCCTGCTGGGCCAGGAATGCGGGGTCGAAGGGTCCCGGCAGCCGCGCGTCCGCACCCGAGCGCGCGATCTGGGTCGCGCCACGTTGGGCGAAGATGCTGCCACCGGCCAGCACGTCCAACCGTCCCGTTGCTGAGGGTGCCAGCAGGATCACATCCTGCGTCCCCGGCGTGGCGCTGATCCGGTCCAGCTTGATGTCGCCCTGCGCAGCAATGGCGCTGAAGCGCGAAGGATAGAGCCAGTAATTCAGCAGATCATCACCGCCACGCACATCAAGCTGGACCTGCTCGCGCCACAGATTGCTGCCGGTCACGTTATCCGGCCCGGCGAGGCCTGGCGCGAGGTCACCACCGGCACTGAACAGATCCACGGCCGTGCTGGCGGTCCACAGGGAGAACCACGTGCTGCCTGCAGCGCGCGCGCCATCATCCTGCAGCACCGCGCTGTAGTTGGCCAGCGGAACCCGGCCTGCATCGGCAACCCCGCCAAGCACCACATCGCCCCGTGCCTGCAGCTGCGCGACCGCATCGCCCAGCACCAGCACCGGTCCGCCCATTGCGCGGGCGGCGTCGGCGGCGAACAGATCGGCCGCACGCAGCTGGCCCAGCGTCGCGTAGTTTTCCAGGGTGACGCCCATTGCACCGATGCGCCCGGCATCGAGCTGCAGGCTGCCACGCAGATTGCTGAAGGTACCGTTGAGGTCGAGATTCTGTCCCGCCCTGGAGGGATTGAGGCTGGAGATCGTCGCCTGCAGATTCGGATTCAGTGCGCCACCGATGCGCAACCGCAGGTCGCCGCCACCGGTCAGGTGCAGCTGGCCATTGCTGACGCGGCCGGTCGATCCCACCGCCGCGATGATCGCGCCCGAGCGTGGTGCGCTCAGCGAGCCCAGCGCGTCGCCCATCGGATCGCGGACGCCGGCATTGCGCCCGGCCTCAAGCGTCAGGTCGCCGCCACCCAAGGTGCCGAAGCCGGTGAAGCCGACCATCCGCGGAGAGGCGCCAGCGGCAGCAGACACGTTGGTG
The DNA here is from genome assembly GCF_001807895.1 of Stenotrophomonas sp. HMSC10F07. Lineage (NCBI taxonomy): Bacteria > Pseudomonadati > Pseudomonadota > Gammaproteobacteria > Lysobacterales > Lysobacteraceae > Stenotrophomonas > Stenotrophomonas sp. HMSC10F07. Next base: position 54,103 of record NZ_KV791393.1, on the reverse strand, counting down.
TAGGTACCAAAGTTCACCCACCAGCTGGTCGGCACCGGCTCCACGCCGGTGGTGCTCCCGGTTCCCTGCCGCCACAGCCAATTGCCGACCGCGGCACTGGAGTACAGCGCCCAGTCGCGCTCGCTGGTGCCCGACTCCGCGCGCGCGGTCCAGGCGTCGCCGACGATATCGCGCCCGGCTTCGACCCGCAGGTTGCCACCATGATCGGGATACCAGGCCTGGTAGCCTGCGATCGCTGCGTCATAGCTGCCCGGCACCAGGTTCGGCCCCAGCAGTGCGGTGTTCCAGGGAGCCGCTGCACGGGGCGAATTGAAGGCAGCATCGTGGCCCCCACCCAGCGCGGTGGGAGTGCCGGCGGTGTAGACACCGAAGCCTGACTTCATCACGACGTCACCGGCAGCGAGCAGTTCCATGTCCCCCTTGCCGGTACGCAGCACGCTCCACGCCGGCGTGCCCGCGCGCTTGCCGTAGGTGGTCACTTCGGTCTGCGTGCCGCCGCCGGCGCAGTAGGTGGGCGCGGTACTGCAGAACTCGTCTTCGGTCATGCCGAACATCGCGGCGAAGTCCTTCGCAGGGGTGCCCACGTAGGACTCGTCACCCCAGTAATCCAGCGAGCCCTGCGCGGCCACCTGGCGGGGTGCCGGGCCGCAGTAGTCGGCCGACATCGCGCAGAACTCATCTTCGGTGAAGCCGAACATGTCGGCCAGCTCTGCGATCGGGCGGCCCGCATAGGACGTGTCGCCGATCCAGTCCAGCGATGCCCGCTCGGTCAACGCACGATCACCCACCCAGATGATCTCGGTCTTGACCGTACCGATCGAGCCCTGGTGGGTATCGGCCAGCACCACGCTGCCTTCGCTGCCCCAGCGCCGGCTGCGTGGATCGGCCGCCCCGGCATCGGCACCGGCAACCACGGTCAGGTCCCAGGAGGTGGTGCCCTCGGCCAGCATCGGCGCCAGCGCCCAGTTGCGCCCCTGGTTGCCGTTGGCATCGGCCGGCCTCAGATTCACCGGCGCGTCGCCGGGCAGCTCCACCTTGGTCAACGAGGGAATGTACGCGCCCACCTTGAGCGCGACTTCCCGTGCCAGGCGCAGCGCAACCGGCAACACCGCGCCGGCGGGCCACTCCTGTGCCGCCACCTGTACCGCACTGCGCAGGCGGAAGCCGGCTCCCAGCCGCGCACCTGCCGCCAGCACCAGCGGCTCCTGCAGCACGGTGCCCGCGGCCAGCGTCTGCCCGGAGTCGGTGGTCACTGCCGCACCCAGTACGGTACCCGCGGGCAGGCGCAGATTCTGCGAGATCACCATCGGCGCGGGCAGCACGGTACCAACCGGAAGCGTTACCGATTCGACCGGCACGTCGTAGTTCAGGCGGGTGCCGGCCTGGAACTCGGTGCCGGGCTGCAGCTTCACTCCGTCCACCGGCACCACCAGGCCGCTGCCGAAGGGGGTGTGCCCCGCGCTGCCATTGCGGCCCTCATACAGCTGCCAGCCCCCCTCATCCGGCGTAGGCGGTGGCGGTGCGAAGCCATCGTTGATGCTGCCGTAGACGTTGATGTTGCCTTCGGCCCGCAGCACCAGCGAGGCCGATTCGCCGAAGCCACGCCGCGATGGATCGGCGCGGTTGGCTTCGGGTCCGTAGCGGTAGCCGGACAGATCGATGTCGCCGGCAATGGTCAGGTCGCCGTCCGGGTTGGCGTCGCTGCGCCGCGCCACCACCTGCACGCCGGGACGAAGGCGGACGTCACCCAGCGCGCGCGTGCGCTGCTGCAGGTCCGGGTTGCCCAGCGCACCATCGATCCACGCCACGCTGTGCGGATCGACCACCTGGTCCAGCCACTGCTGGGTCACCAGCTGCGCGCGATTGCCGCGCACATCAGCGGTGCTGGCCAGGGGCGCATCGTCGTAACGGCGGACACCATTGAGCTGGATGTCAGCCGCGCCATCGATGCGCAGGCCATTGGCCGCGGCAATCGCCGCGTCGTTGCTGCCCACCCGCGGCACATCGATCTTCAGCGAGCCCCGCGCCATGCCGTCGTTCTGTCCAGCGCCGTCGCCGACGGCCACGCCACTGCCGGCACGCAGGTCCAGGTGCGCCGCGCTGCCCAGACCCACGGCGCCTTCGGCGCTGCCCAGCGTGATGGTGGCCCGGTTCGGACTGTCGATGATCTTGCCATGGCTGTCCACGCGCAGGCCGGTACCGTGCGCGTCCAGCGTGCCGTCCACCTGCAACTGGTCGCGGGCGTACAGGCGGATGCTGCCGACCTGCTCGCCGCTGGCATCGATGCGGCCGGCCACGGTCAGGCTGCCCGCGTCGACACTGATGTCGACCCGGCGCGCCTTCACTTCGTCGCCGATCCGAAGATCGCCTTCACCGATCTGGAAGCTGCGGCCGCCGACGATGCCACCGGCGGTCAATCGCTGGTTGAGGCCGGTGAAGTCCTGCAGCTGGCGTGCCCGCACCACAAGTTCACCACCGTCGTAGGGCACGAGCGTGCCACCGGCATCGTAGCGGCCACTTGCGGCGCCCTGCAGATCACCGGCCAGATCGGCTCGGCCAGCCATTGCGGTGACCGTCATGCGCCCGGCGCGGTTGTTGCGGGCGGAAACATCGATGCGGGAGGCCGCATCGGTGCGGATGTCACCCGTGTCGCTGGACAGCAGGACATCACCGCCCCAGCTGAACCTGTCCACGTCGTACAGCGGGACCTTGCGCCCGGCCAGGTCCAGCAGCGCCCGGCCGCCAAGCGTGATGCCCTGGCGTGCGCTCGCCGACAGCCGTCCTGACGCCAGCGCGATCGTGCTGTCCAGCGTGATCCGGTTGGCGTCGATGCTCAGCTCACTGCCCAGTGCATCGCCACCCGCCTTGCCGGTGCCCCCGTGCAGGCGGAACTCGCCGCCGGAACGCACGCGCAGCTGCGCGGCGGGATCGGCGGTCAACAGCGGGGTTTCGATGCCGAGGCTGCCTCCGCTGTACTGCCAGCCCTTGTCGGCCAGATAGTCGCCGCGCTGCTGGAACACGTCCAGCGTGCCCTGCGCGGAGAACGACAGCTGCTCCGAAGCACTCAGGTTCAGCGCACTGAATCCGAGCACCTGCCGGTTCGCAGGTACTTCAGAGCTGGGACGGCTGAATGGCGCCCGCCCCAGCTGCAGCTGGCGGGTGACGATGTCCAGCTGCCCGGCGCCGAGCCGGTCCACCATCGGATCGGCCGGCGGCACCGACGCGTCGCTGCCCGGCGCCTGGCTCGCCGCCAATGCGCCGTCCCAGACCAGCGTGTCCACCAGGATGCGCGCGCGGTCGGTCGCCGCACCGTAGCCGCGGATGGCCTGCGCACCCAGCACGAGCGTCTGCAGGCCACTGCGGCCGGTGGCACTGTCGCGTGCGTCCAGGTCGACGCTGCCGAACACGTTGACAGAATCCCGCGCGACCAGGCTCAGCGTGTCCAGCGCCGGCGCGCCGGTCGCATCATTGCCGCGCAGCAATTGCTGCAGCACGGACTGGTTCATGGTCATGCCACTGGGCAGCGCCCCTGCCGCAGCGGCCTGCGCGATCGCTTCGGCACTGCCGAGGTTCAGCGCCGCCATGCTCAGGCCCAGCTGGCGGGTGCCATAGCTGGCCGAGTCGCGCATCTGCAGCGTGCCATCGGTCGCTACCGTGATGCTGCCATCGGAAACCAACCGGGCCTGGCCGTCGCACGCCGCCTGGCACCCCCCGATGTCGATCGCCACCGGGCCAGCCCCCACGTCGGTGGTGCCGGTGATCAGGTTCAACCGCTGGTTGGACGCTGCAAGCAGGCCGCCGGAGACCTGGTAAGGCAGGGTCGCGTTGGCATCCGCATTGGCGGATGCAAACGGCAGTGTATCGAGGGTCGCGCCGGCCTCGACCAGGATGCCGCTGCCACCGGAGGCCGCTGCCACCAGCACTTCCGGTGCGTTCAGGGTGACACCGGAACGCACCGCCACGCTGCGCGCCTGGCCGGTCACCGCCACCTGCGAGGCGACCTGGTTGAACTGCCCGCCGATGATCATCCGCGCCGGCAGGAAGGCATTGAGCGCGTCGTCGCTGAAGGTGGCGCCGCGATCACGCGCCTGCGATCGCGCGCTGCCGCCAACGATCTCCAGTGAACCGACCGCCGGGCTCGCCAACGTGGCTGCCAGCGTGCCGCCGCGCCCCTTGTCGGTAGCGGCGCCGAACCGCGCGGTGCCGGCGAAGCGGATGGCAGGCGTGTCTGCGCGACCGGCGCCTTCGCCCAGCGCAAGCGTCAACCCGAGCGCATCGATGGTCTGCCAGCCACGCGACTCGCCTCGACGGTCGGCCACCGATTGCGCGAAGCTGTTGTAGGAGGTTTCGTTGTAGCCCGAGTGCCGGCGCACCACTTCGGCGGGCGTCAGCAGGATGTCGGTGAGCAACGGCGAAATTGCCGCACCCAGTGCCGTGCGCTGCTGCCCGGACACGCGCCAGGTGCCGGTGCCGGTCGCCATCGGTTGCACGATCCCCGAGGTGCCGGTAGCGCCCAGCTCCACCCGGAATGCGCCGGGCTGCAGCGCATAGCTTGCCGGCATCAGCGTGTAGGTGCCGGCCGCCAGCCCGGGCACGCCAGCCGGCACGGTGATCTGCTGGCCCACCGCCGGAGCTGCGAATCCTTCTTCCCCGCTGGGGGCGAACGCCCCGGCGCGCCCCGGTACGATCGCGTACACCGGGTTGCCCGACGCACTGAACGCGTAGCGCGGATTGGCGTCGGCCAACGCCGTGCGCAGCACGTCGACAGAGCCGCCGCGCCCGGACACGAAGGCCGCACCGGTCAACTCACCACCGCCGGACATGTCCAGCAGTGCCCCCGACGCCACCTCGATCTCGTTGGCCTTCAGGGTCACCCCCATCGAGGAGATGCCGGCCGGCGTCAGCGAGCTCAGGCTGCGCGTGCCTACCCGCCAGTCGACACCATCGACGGTGCCACCATAGGGCAGCGACAAGCCGGCACCGCTGGTGGAGGTAGCGCTGCCTGGCAGCAGTTCCACCCTGCTGCCGATGGTTCCGTTCTGGATCAGACCGCCCAGCTGCAGCGTGCCCATCGGCGCCTGTACGTTGCCGCCCTGCTGCACCGTGGCGGCCACCAGGCGAAGCGTGCCCAGCGCCGATTCCGGCGCCGGCTGCGTGGCCGCACCTGTGCCGTGGATTCGCAGCACGGCAGCTGGATCGGCCCAGTAATCAGCGGTCTGCACGGTCTGCGCCGAAGCGCCGGCCACCAGCGTGCCGACCGCGCCTGCGGTGGGGTACAGGCGCGCAGCGGTGACGTCCATCGAACCGGCCGTCATCAACGCGCTGGTGTTGCCACTGCTGGCAATGCCGTTGGTCAGGCGCACGTCGCTGCGGCTTTCCAGCGCCACGTGCCCGAAACCCGGCAACCAGGTGACGTCGCGGATATCGATCAGCGCGGCCTGCACCGCCAGCGCGTGATCGTCCGGCCCGGCCGAAGCGACCGACGCAGTGCCCTGCAGGTTCTCGCCCGCCAGCTGGCCCCAGCGCGCCTGCGCCAGGCGGACGTAGGGCGCACTCAGCCGCAACGCCGACGACGGCCCGGCATCCACGGCCATGCCCAGGCTCGAAGTGCCCTGGCCATGAATGCGCAGGCTCTGGGCCAGGCGCAGGTCGACATCGCCAACGGCGCGGATATCACCGAACACGGACAGGTTGTCGAAGCCGCCCGCCTGCAGCTGCTCGACCGACAACGCGGCGTGGCCATACTCCAATGCGGCCGGCAGTGGCTGCACCGGTGCGCTGTGCTGGCTGAGGGTGATCGCACGTGCCCGCAGTACCTCCTCGCTGGCGCCACGTGCATGGATGCTGCCGCCGAAGGCCAGCCCAAGCGTGCCACCGCGTGCGCCGGCACCACCGGCGGCCGCGTCCATTCCGCCCTCCAGATACAGCGCATTGGCCGAGCGCAGCACGATCTGCCCGCCGTCGCTGTCCACGCGTACACGGCCTTGGCCGTCGATATCCAGCTCGGCCGACGCACCCCGCGCCTGCAGGCGCGCGCCGCGTTCGACCACTACGAACGCTTCCGGTGGTCGGTTGTCGACGAATGCTGCGGTCTCCCAGTCCAGCGCCCCGCCAATCTCAATGCGTCCACCCGCGCGCACCTGCCCACGCAGACGGCCGCTGGGATCGGGCAGCGAGATCGCGTCTGCATCGGCATCCAGCAGCGCGCCTTCGGCGAAACGCCAGGTGCGTTCGGTGCGCTGCCCGGCGTACAGCGCATTTTGCGGACGCACATCGTCGATCACGATGCGCCCGCCCTTCGCACGCAGCGTGCCTTCAACATCGATGTTGCCTGCGCCCAGCAGCGAGATCGTCTGCCCTGGATCGACCGCCACCAGCGCATCCTTGCCGACCCGCAGGTCACCGCCCACGCTGTTGCGGTCCGAACGCAGGCTGATACTCGCACCGGCGCGCTGGCTGACGCGCCCGTTCGACGAATCGGCGCTGTACAGCGGCACATCCCACGCCGCCAGTGCGGACGCCCGATCGGTTGCCATCTGCGCGTCCTGGGTCAGGCGCAGGCCTGGCAGGGCAGCGACCAGCCGCGCGCCATCGGCCACCTCCACGCCTTGGTGGCCATTGATGTCGTACTGCGCGAAGCCACTGCCGAACAAGCCGGTGTCCAGTCGTAGCGACGCGCCCGCCGGGTCCGCATCGCCCACCCGAACGTGGCCACCTGTTCCCAGCGAGAAGGAACCACTGCCCTGTCCTCGACCACTGAACCGGCTCCCCTCACCCAGCTGCACCCGACCACTGCCGTCCGTCGTAACCGTGCTGCTGTTGGCCTGCAGGCTGACGCTGCCCCCTTTTCCGATGCGGGCCTTGCCGCGCAGGTCCAGCGCGGCGCCGGCCTCGACGTCCACCGTTGCCTCGGCGGCCACGACCACGTCATGACTGTTGCTCAGGCTCAGGCGGCCGCCATCCGTCCAGGCACCGCTGGCGTCGAGCGGCATCGGCAGTGACGCGTTGCTCCATTCGCCGGAGAGATCGATCCGCGTGCCACCGGCAATGGCGGTGCGGGCGCGGCCATCGTGCAGCAGCGCCGTCGGCCGCCCCTGGACATCCAGCAGGTTGCCCGCCGACAGCTGGCCGCCGGCAATGCCGATGTCGCCTGCCAGTTCGACCTCGCTGCCGGTCAGGTTGAGCTGCCCACCTGCCTGAAGCCGAAGGCTGCCGTCGATGCGGATGCGATCGGCGGTCGCCAGGTCGATCCGTCCCCACTGCTGGGCACTCAGCGCTGCGATATCCAACCACACCGTGTCTCGCCGCTCCTCGTTGATCGGAGCCAGCAGCGACCACGCCGCCTTCGCCGGAGCCTTGTCATCCAGGCGCACATCCGAGCCGAACACACCGCTGCGGCCCTGGCCGTCGTAGCGCCCCAGGTACAGCTGCGCATTGCGCGCCACTGCCGTCTGCGCCTGCGCATAGCCATCCAGCGCGGCCTCCGGCCTGCGGTTCTGCTGCGCGCCCTGGAAGGTGGTCGTCTCAACCTTCCCATCCAGCACTGCGGTCGGTGCGGAGACGATCAGCCGACCTGCATCGCGGCCGACGGTGTATCCGTTATCGACACGCTGCGCCGCGAATACGATCGGATCACGGAAGGTCTCAGTGATGCCCCAGCGCTCCTGCTTTACTTCATGGCCGCTGTACAGGCCATCGAACAGCATCTCCGCCGGCGCCTCATCAAGGCGGTAGACCTGGCCGTCGACGCCGCGCACCCAGCTCTGCCGGATCACGCCGCTCTGCACATCCAGGCTGCCGCCGGCAAGGTTGATGCGTGAGCCACCGTTCGTGATCACTTCCCTGCCACCCAGCAGGACGGTGCCTCCCTGCGCAGCCCATTCGCCGATCGAGTGTCCCTGGTTGTCGAGGTAGCCACCCACCTCCAGCAGGCCGCCTGCAGCGTACCAGCGCTCCCCCTCGTAGCCCCCGGTACCGGCCGGAACGTGGACCAGCCTGCGGCGATCGACCCAGACTTCACTGCTGGTCAGCTTGCCGCTGTCGCGGTTGTCCAGGGCATCGCGCAGTTCGTTGCCCTGCACCTTGACCTGGACATTGTTGCTTTCCATCGACACCTGCACGCCCACTGCGCCGGACACGTCCACGCGCGCGGCGTCGTCTACGTAGCTGCGGGCCGCCGCATCGGCGATGATCTGGCCGCCCGTGGCAACCGTCAGCGAATCCCTGCTGAAATGGATGTTGCCACCCGAGACGATCTCCACCCGCGACTGGTCCCGGCGATCATTGTGCTGGGACAGATTGTCGAAGGTTGCCGAGCGCGCGCCAGCGCGGATCGCGTCCTGCTCTGCCGACTCCTTGATGAGGCTGTCGCGCTGCGTATCCAGCACCGTGGCCTTGCCATCGTCCTCGATCAGCACCGCCGTAGTGGCGCCATCGGCGAGCGTGACGCTGCTGCCGGCATCACTGGCCGAGGCCAGAAGATGCACGGTGCCGCGCTGTGCGAGCGTGGTGCTGGCCACGGCCACGCCGGCCTGCTCGACGCTGCGCCCGGCCAGAGTCACGTCACCCTCAAGCGCGCGCAGCAGGCCGGTGTTGCGCACGCTGCCAGCCGTGCTGCCGGCGATGAAGCGCGGCGCGATCTCATTGCCCCGGGTGGTGGAGCTGGTGTTGGTGGCCGTACCCACGCCGCGCCGGATCACGAAACTGTCTCCCGCAGCGAGCTGCACCTGGCCCTTGCGCGCCTCGATATGGCCAGCATTCTCCACGCTGTGCCCGGCCAGCAGCACGTAGCCACCGCCGCGCGTCGCACTGGTCGGCTCATGGGTCGCGATGCGGGCACCCTGCTCCACCATCACCTTGCCGAACGCATCGCTGAGCGTGCTGCTGCTGGCGTCGGCGCTGTACAGGCCATTGTCGCGGAACTGCGCATCGCTGATCCGTGCTGCAGCCGCCAGCAGATTGCGTACATTGACCTGGCTGTTGTTGCCGAACACCACGCCGTTGCGGTTGGCCACGAACACCGTGCCATTGGCCTTCAGCTGGCCCAGGATCTGGCTGGGCCGCGCCTGAGGATCGTTGACGCGGTTCAGTACTGCCCAGTCAGGGTGCTGCAGGAAGTTCAGCGTTGTGTTGCCGCCGATGTTGAAGGTCTCCCAGTTCAGGATCGCCTTGTCCGCGGTCTGCTCGACCGTGACCTGCACCCGCCCGTCGCTGCCCTGCGACTGGATCGCCTCGCGCGCGTTGAGCCAGCCACGGGTCAGCGGATTCTGGTCGACGCTCAGGCCGTCCTTGCCGAGGCCGTCGGCAACGATGAAGCCAGCTTCGCGGCGCGCCTGCCGCGCCTGTTCCTGCAGGCGCTGCTGCAGGGCAATCGCCTGCGCCGCCGTGCCAAGATTGTCGATCGACTGCTGCAGCTTCTGCCTGGCTGCGTCCTGCTGCTGGGCCGGCAACTGGAACTGGATCGGCACGCCGTTGGGCATCCGGCCACTCTGTGCCGCGCTGCCCTGGGCCGCGCCCCGTTCGGCGAACCAGCCCGGACTGAACGCCTGCTGCGCCTGGCTGGCCGGGGCCACCATGCTCCCCAGTGCGACTGCGATGGCCCACGCCATCGGATGATTGCGGCGCATCGACGCGGCCGGACGAACAACGGACGGGAGCGGGTGCGACATCGGAACCTCATCAACCTGGTGGGCCGCGGCTGCGGCGACGATCGGGGAGGCACGCGCAACGCATGCCCTGCCACTGATAGACGGTTCACGTGGCACGAAGCCGACAGCGAAACACTGCGGCGGCGGCACCGTCGCGGAAATGGCGACGCCGGCCCAGAGGCCGGCGTCGCGTCAAGCAGGATTCAACCGGTGCTGCGGATTACAGCGGACGACCGATGCCGGCGCAGGTGCTGGGGTTGTTCAGGCCGGCAGTGCTGCTGGCCAGCACGAAGCGGTTGCGGATCGCATCGCGCCAGGCCTTGGTCAGCGGAATGAAGCCGTGGTCGGTGATCGACTTCTCATACGTGACGGTGTAGGTGGCCGGATAGTGGCGGGCCAGGAAGCCGCGCAGGCTGGTGGCAACGCTCGAATCCTTGTAGCACTGGCCGATCACCAGGTTGGTGTAGCCGGCGATCGGATAGCCAGCCGACGGGTTGCCGAACACCGGCACCCAGTTGGCGGGGTTCTCAGCATCGGTGCCGGTCGGCGGAGCGACGGTGTCCAGGGTGGCCTGCACGCTCACCTGGTCCGGCGAGAAGCCCTTGACCTTGGCGACCTTGGTCGCATCGGTCAGGCTCGGGATCACGTCCGGGCCGACGTAGCCGATACGGCCTTCAGCAGCGTAGACCGTGTTGTACAGCGAGGTGCCACCGGTGGCCGGGGCGGCCACCAGGAACGCCGGCAGGTTGCCGTTGGCATCACGCTTGTACAGGTCGGCGAAGGTCGACTTGATGGCGAACTTGCCGCCCACCAGCTTCGAGGTTTCAGCGTTCTCAGCGGCACAGGCCGCGGTCAGGAAGCGGCTGAACATTTCGCTGGTACCGCTGCTTTCCGCGCGGTACACCACCTGGATCGGGCCACTGCGGTTGGCATCGATGGTCGACCAGTCGCTGATCGCACCCGAGAACACGCCGCAGATCTGCGCCACGCTCAGGTCCACCGCCGAACCGGCCTTGTTGAACGGGATGGTGACCGAGGTGGCCACCGACGGCACCTGGATCAGCGCGCCGTAGCGGTTGGCGTTGGTCGGCTGGTTGAAGTTGGTGGTGTAGTTACTCAGCTCGGTGCTGCTCAGCACCGAATCGCTGCCGGCGAAATGCACGGTGCCGGTGGTCGAGAACAGCGCCGAGTTGTTTTCCAGGAAGGCCTTCTTGCCGGTACCCGAACCGGTCACGGCATAGGTGAAGTTCGCCGGCAGGATGCTGTCGGCCGAACCCTTGTAGAGGTCGGCCGGCAGCGAGGCACCGCCGCCGGTAACGGTCTGCGCCGAGGCGGCGCCCACGGTAGCGAGCAGCGCGGTGGCAACCAGCGCGGCCAGGGTCTTGTACTTGGTCATGATCTTCTCCTGAAGGGTTTACTGCGAAGGGAAACGCCAAGGGAGGAACGGTCACTACACGCCTGCTGCCGCCGAGGGCCTCCCAGCCCACTCTGCGGCGACGGGTCCATGCTGGTCCGCGCCGATGACAGGCCGCTTAAGAAACCTGTGGAAGATCGAAAAAAGGTGTGGAGGATTGTGTGGAGAAATCCAGGCACCAGTAGATCCACGCCATGCGTGGATGTGCCGCCCATGCGCGCGTCGGTTGATCCATCCACGCATGGCGTGGATCTACTGCACCAGCTGATTCATTTCCATGATCGGCATCAGCACGGCCAGCACGATCGTCAGCACCACGCCGCCCATCACCAGGATCATGGTCGGTTCCAGAAGCGCGGTCAGTGCCATCGCGCGACGCTCGATGTCGCGCGAGATCGTCTGTGCGGCGCGGTCCAGCAGTGGCGCCAGCGAACCAGTCTTCTCGCCGCTGGCCACCAGGTGCACCAGGATCGGCGGATAGACCTTCTGCGCCTTCAACGCAGCACCCAGTGCCGCACCTTCGCGTACGCGTGCAGCCACATCATCGGCACAGCGCGCCAGCAACGCGTTGCCCAGGGTCTGCCGCGCCGCCTCCAGTGCACGAAGAAGCGGCACGCCGGCATCGAGCAGGATCGCCAGCGTCGAGGCGAAACGCGCACTGTTCACGCCCAGCACGAAGCGCCCGACCATCGGCAGCCGCAGCAGCATCGCGTCCCAGCGCAGGCGCAGTTCCGGCCGGCGCAACGCCAACCGCCATGCCACCACCAGCGCAGCGATGCCGAGCCCCACCCACATGCCCCAGCTGCGCACGAACGCGCTGGCGGCCAGCATCACCTGGGTCAGCATCGGCAGCGTCTGCCGCGCCTGCACGAATGCGGTCACCACCTGCGGCACCACGTAGCTGAGCAGGAAGATCACGATCGCCACCGATACCAGGCTGATCGCCGCCGGGTAGATGAAGGCGGTCAGTACCTTGGCCTGCAGCGCATTGCGTTCCTCGATGTAGTCGGCCAGACGCTCCATCACCCGCGCCAGATCGCCGGAATCCTCACCTGCACCCACCAGCGCCCGATAGATCGGCGGGAAATCGCGTGGCCGCGCGGCCAGTGCCACGGTCAGGCGCTGGCCAGCACGTACATCCGCACGCACGGCAGTAAGCGCCTGCGCCACGTGCGGGCGCTCGGCCTGCTCGATCACCGCACTCAAGGCACCTTCCAACGGCAGGCTGGCGGCCAGCAGGCTGGCCAGCTGGCGCGTGGCCCAGGCCAGCTCACTGGCTGACAACCGGCGAGCACCCCAGCCACTGCCGGCACTGCGCGCCGCACTGACCTGCACAGGCGTCAGCCCACGCCCGCGCAGCAGCTGACGCGCGCCGCGCGGGCTGTCGGCATCCAATTGACCTTTCTCGATGCGGCCCTGCGCATTGGCAGCCTGGTAGTCGAACAGTGCCATGCAGGCCTCAGTCGTCGCCGGTGACGCGCAGGATCTCTTCCAGCGTGGTCACCCCGCTGTCGACCCAGCGCTGGCCGTCCTGCCGAAGGGTCCGCATGCCGGCCCGCCGCGCCGCCTCGCGTAGCGCAGGCTCACCCCGCCCTTCATGGATCAGTGCGCGTACCCGGTCGTCCACCACGAACAGCTCATGGATGCCCGTGCGTCCGCGATAGCCACTGTTGGCACAGGCCGTGCAGCCCACTGCGCGCCATACGGTTCGGCCTTCGCCATCCAGCTCGGCACGCCGGCACTGCATGCACAGCCGCCGCACCAGCCGCTGCGCCAGCACACCGCGCAGCGACGAGGCCAGCAGGAACGGTTCCACGCCCATGTCGGCCAGGCGGGTCACCGCCGAGACCGCATCGTTGGTGTGCAGCGAAGCCAGCACACCGTGCCCGGTCAGCGACGACTGCACCGCGATCTGTGCGGTCTCCAGGTCACGGATCTCGCCGATCATGATGGTGTCCGGATCCTGGCGCAGGATCGCGCGCAGCGCGGTGCCGAAGCTCATGCCGATGCGCGCATTGACCTGGATCTGGCCGATGCCGGCAAAGTCGTACTCCACCGGATCTTCCACGGTGAGGATATTGCTGGTGCTGCTGTCGAGCTGGCCCAGCGCGGCGTACAGCGACGTGGTCTTGCCGCTGCCGGTCGGCCCGGTCACCAGCACGATGCCGTGCGGCTGCCGGATCAATCCGGTGAACGTGGCCAAGGTGTCATCGGCCATGCCCAGGCGCTGCAGCTGCAGGCGGCCGGCATCCTTTTCCAGCAATCGCAGCACGGCACGCTCGCCATGCCCGGTCGGTACAGTGGAAACGCGGATGTCCAGCGGCCGGCCGCCCACGCGGATCGCGATGCGCCCGTCCTGCGGCAACCGCTTCTCGGCGATGTCCAGGTGGGCCATGATCTTGATGCGCGACACCAGCGCCGCGTGCAATGCGCGCCGTGGCTGTACCATGTCGCGCAGGGTGCCGTCCACCCGGTAGCGCACTACTGAATGGGTCTCGAATGGCTCGATATGCAGATCGCTGGCGCCATCGCGCGCGGCCTGTGCCAGCAGCGCATTGATCATGCGGATCACCGGTGCATCGTCCTGCGCATCCAGCAGGTCGGTGACCTCCGGCATGTCCTGCATCAGCCGGTCCAGATCGACTTCGCTTTCGGCGGCACCGACCACGGCAGCGGCATCACCGCCGTCACGGTACTGCTCACCCAACCGCTGCTGCCAGGTCGCGGCATCCAATGCCTGGAACGGAAGCGGGCCATGCCGCCGGCGCAGCTCGGCCACGGCCCACGCTGCGGTATCGTCCGTTCCCAGCAGCATCGGCTCGCCACCGGCTTCGGTCAGCATCACGCCGTGGCTGCGCACCCACGCGTACGGCAGCGGCACAACGGCGCTCACGGCCCGATCACCAGTTCCGGCGTGTAGCCCAGCCCGCGCAGCTGCTGCAATGCCGGGTCCAACTTCACCGGATCACGCGGCAGCCGTACGCGCAGGCGTTGCCCACTCTCGCCCGGCGTCGCCTCCGCGTAGGCCTGCAGGCCCAGCGCCCGCACCTGCGCCACGCCCTGGCTGGCACGGCTCGGCTCCAGCCCCTGTGCGAACTGCACCAGCTGCGCATCGCCGTCACCGGCCGGATACAACGCTGCCAGGCTGGTGTTCTGCAGCGGCTGGCCGTGGCCATCGCGCGCATTGCCCTGGCCGAGTACCGTCAGGTCCTGCGGTGGCAGCTGCGGCGCCGACAGCGCGGGCAAGGCCCAGCTCTGTACGGGCTGCGCGCCGGCCTGCGCATTGCGCATGTAGTCGTAGCGGTCGCGGGTCAGGCGCTGTCCTGCGGCCGGGTCGCGTACCACGTGCGGACGCAGGAACACCATCAGGTTGGTCTTGGCGCGCTTGCGCGTGTCGCTGCGGAACAAGGCACCCAGTACCGGGATCTTCCCCAGCCCCGGCACCGCATCACGGCCGTGGCTGACGCTGTCTTCCAGCAGGCCACCGAGCACCATGATCTGGCCATCGTCCAGCAGCACGCTGGTATCGAGTGCGCGCTTGTTGGTGATGATGCCGGCCGTGCTGTTCGCGCTCTGCGCGTCGATGCTGCTGACTTCCTGGTAGATGTCCAGCTTCACCGTACCGCCCTCGGAAATCTGTGGGCGCACCCGCAGCTTCAGGCCCACGTCTTCGCGCACGATGGTCTGGAAGGGGTTGTTGCTGCCGCCGCCACCGTCGGTCACGTAGCGGCCACTGACGAACGGCACGGTCTGGCCGACCATGATGCTGGCTGCCTCGTTGTCCAGCGTCATCAGGTTCGGCGTCGACAGGATGTTGGCGCCGCCCTTGCTCTGCAGCGCAGTGGCCAGCGCCTTCATGTTGAGAATCTGGCCGACACCGGGCAGGTTGATGGTGCCGTCGATCACGCCGATCTTCAGGCCATCCTTGGGCAGCACGTCCAGCGTGGTACGCGCACCGGTATTGAGCCCGCTACCGCCGGTAGCGCCCCCGAAATGGGTGCCGCCAAACGTACGGCCATTGCCCAGCATCCACTGCACGCCCAGCTCGGCCGCGTCGGTCTGGTTGACCTCCACGATCAGGCTTTCCACCAGCACCTGCGCGCGGCGCTGGTCGAGCTGGTCGATCACCCGCCGAAGGTTGCGGTACACCGGCTCCGGCGCCGAAATCAGCAGGGTGTTGGTGGCCACGTCCGCCTGTACCGAAATGCCGTTCTGGCTGAAGCCGGTGCTTCCTGCATCGATCGGGTCGCCCCGGCTCGGGTCCAGCCGCTGCGATTCCAGCGCATTGCCCCCGGGCTTGGCCTGCTGCGGCTGCGACGTCTGGGTGGGCGTGGGACGGTTGGCGTCACCCGGCAGCGGGGTGATTCCTTGGTTGCTGCCCATCGCCGGTGCATCGCTCTGTCCGGCTACCACGCCACGCAGCACACCGGCCAGCTGGTTGGCCTGGGCGTTGCGCAGGTAGACCACATGCAGGTTGCCGGACTCGTCCTGGGCACGGTCCAGCTTTTCCACCAGCTGCCGCGCCAGGCGGGTGCGGCCCGGGCTGCTGGAACGCAGCAGCACGCTGTTGCTGCGCGGGTCGGCCATCACCACCACCTTCTGGCCCGGCTCGGCACCCTGCGCATCCAGCAGCGGTGAGACCATTGCCGCCACGTCCACCGCAATGCCCTGCTGCAGCTTCACCACATCGGTGTCCATGCCGGCGGGCGTGTCGACGCTGGCGATCACCCGCGCGATGCGATCCAGGTTGTCGGCGTAGTCGGTGATCACCAGGGTGTTGTTGCCTGGATTGGCGCTGATCGGGTTGTCCGGGCTGATCATCGGCCGCAGCACAGCCACCAGCGCCGCCGCATTCTCATAGCGCAGCGCAAAGGTGCGCGTGGCGATCTCGCCCCCTGCACCACCGCTGCCCACCCGTCCACCGAGCAACTTGGCATCGGCCTGCGGCACCACCCGGCTGACGCCGCCGTTCTCGACCACGGCGAAGCCACGCATGCGCAATGCGCCCAGCAGCAACTGGTAGGCCTGGGTACGGCTGACCGGGCCATCGGAAACCACCGTCATCTTGCCGGTCACGCGTGGGTCGACCAGGAACTGGCGCCCGGTGAAGCGCGCCGCCATGCGCAGCACGCCGCCGATGTCGGTGTCGACCAGGTTCAACTGCACCGGCTCATCGCGGGTGTCCTGCGCCAGCACGGGTGCCGGCGCGTGGCCCATGCACACGATCAGTGCCAATGCAGCACTGCAGGCAAGGCTGCGCATCGCCCTCATGGATGGGCACCCGCAGTTGCCACCATCACGATGTGTCCTGAAATCCGTGCCGCCGGCATGTTCGCATCCCCTGTGCGTGTCAATTGCAGCTGCTGCAACTCGATGGCCGGGTCGGCCAGCAGCGGCAGCAGCCAGTTCCATAGCGCATCGGCGGGTACGGCCCGTACCTGCAGGTGCCAGCGCCCGTCGCGCGCTTGGATATGCAGGCCGTCGGCCAGACCGGCAGCCTTGATCTGGTCACGCAGCCCGGCCAGGGTCGGATGCTGGCCCTGCGCCAACTGCTGGCGCTCACGCGCGCGCAGCAGCGGCGCCAGTGCGCGGGACTGCGCCTGCAGCCGTGGCAGTTCGGCCTGCCAGTGCGTGCGCTGCTTCAGCAGGGGCTCCAGCCATAACGACCACAGGCCCGCCACCAGCAGCGCCACCCCCATCACCCACAGCATCAGCCGGTCGCGCGGTGGCAGGCGTTGCCAGCGCTGCTGCAGGCCCACCAGCCCCTGGCCCAGCCGCAGGGTTCGGGTCGTCACTGTCCCGCTCCGCTCACCCGCAGGCGTCCACCGGTATCGCGCGCCAGCTGCAGCCCCTGCGCCTGCATCGCTTGCTGCCAGCGCTCAAGCCGCTGTGGATCGTCGGCCAATGCCTGGGCATCGGCGTCCAGCTCCAGGTGCACCTGCCCGGGTTGGTAGTGCAGGCTGTGCACCTGACCCGCCAGCTCCGGAACCGCGTGCAGCGTGCGGGCGATCTGACGTTGCAGCGCCGGCAACGGCGGCGTCGGCGGTGGAACCGCAAGCGCTCGCCTTGCCTGCAACACCGGGTCCACCACATCGGTGACCTCCGGAAAGCGTGCGCTGAACTGCCGTGCCATGCCCTGCTGCAGCGCCTCACCCTCGATCCGCCAACGCGTGACCTGCCACTGCAGGCCAAGTGCAGCCAGCAGCACCGCCGCCAGTGCCAGGCCGATCGCCAGTCGCGGCGCTTGACGGCCTGCGCCGGGCAGCGGCAATGACCAACCCGGCAACGGACCACAGGCCTGCTGTTCATGCGCAACGGCGCTGGCCGGCAGGCTGTCCGGCCACGCCGGCGGTACGCTGTCGATCCATTGCACGGCCCGCACCCCAGCCTGTTGCAGGCGGGTGGCCAACGCCTGCATCACCGCGGACGCGTCACGTCCGCCATACCATTGGACAAGTCCCCGATCGCGCCCGCTGCGCACCAGCAGATGCTCGCCGCTGACCTGCAGCGTGGCGTGGCCGCGCTGCCAAGGCAGCAGCAGTGGCGTCGGATACAACGCCTGCAGCTGCAGCGCACACGAGGCCAGCAGCTGCTGCACCTGCGCGATGGCCTGCTGGCCGAGCCAGGCCACCGGAACCGTACCGTCTGCCGCCTGCGGACCGTGGGCCAGCGCCACGTCCTGCAGGTCATCCAACAGCATGGCCTCAACCTCACCCTGCAACGCCGCCTGCAGGCGGCGCCCGGACAGCGGCGGCAGCTGCAGTTCCAGCAGGATCAGGTCGTTCGGGTCAAGGCAGGCATGCACTGTGGCCCGCGGATGCCGCAGACCCAGCGCGGCCAGCGTGTCGCGGCCGTGTGCCACTACCTCGTCCTTGTGCAGCTGCGCCCAGTCCACCGCGCTGTCGGCGCGCAGGTGCGCCAACGGCGGCAGGCGCACCCGAAGCTGCACCGTCATGCGCCGATCCTCGTCCACACCCGTTGTACACGTACCCCGTCGTCGCGGTACTCGCGCCAGAGCAGCGCGCGAAAATCAACCGCGCTGCCGTCAGCCTGCACCCGGCCCACGGCCAGGAACCACTCGCTATGGATACCCAGCGGAAGCACGGCCATCTGTTCGTTGCTCAGTTGGAGTCGGTTGGCGATGTCACCGCGGTTGAGCAGCCAGTGGCCGGCGTCGCGCTCAGCGAGCAGCGCCTGCAGCCTTGCCGGTTCCACCGCAGGCGCCACCGCCTGCAGGACGCTCAGGTCGCAGGTGTTGGCGTTGACCAGGGTCTGCGCCGGCAACACCACTGTGCGCCGCACCAACGCCTGCAACGCCACCGGGTCAGCGCCGACCAGCGCCTGTTCGATCAGTGATTCGCGCGGCAGCGGTGCCTGCGCCTGCACATCGCCGTCGCGCAGGCGCGCCTGGATGTGGTCCACCGCGGATGCGCAGGTGCCCTGGCCCAGCCCCTGCCCGGCGCACAACGCGACGAACGCGCCCCGCGCCTCGGGGTCCGGCCTGCCCTGTGCCAGCAGGTTGCGCAGGTTGAACATCGACTGCGCATCGACCAGTTGCAGCTGCACCGGCAATGGCGCCTGCAGTTCCAACGGGCGCGCCCAGCGCCCGCTGCGCACCGTGGTCAGCTGTTGCTTGACATCCTCACGCAGCTGCTGCGCCGCACGCTCCAGCGTCGCATCCACCGCCATGCGTACTTGTGCGCGCAACTGGTCGCCGCGCAGCGCGCGCAGCTGCGCCGACTGCCGGGTCAGCAGCGCAGTGGCAATCACGGCCACCAATGCCACCACCAGCAAGGCGACGATCACCGCCACGCCACGCTGGTGGATGCATGAAATCGAATGCGTCCGGGCTGCCATCAGCACGCCTCACAGCTGCCAGGAGCCGATGTCTGCGTTCCCGGCGTCGCCACCGGGCTTGCTGTCCGCACCCAGCGAGAACACATCGATGTCGCCATGAGTGCCTGGAACCTGGTACTGGTACGGATGGCCCCACGGATCATTCGGCAGGCGATCCAGATACGGCGTCACTGGCAACGCACCGCTGCCCTGCGGCGGCTTCACCAGCGCCTGCAGGCCCTGTTCGGCGCTGGGATAGCGCCCATTGTCCAGCTTGAACAACTTCAGCGCCTGCATCAGCGCCGCGATGTCCTGGCGCGCCGCCACCACACGCGCCTGGTCCGGACGGTCCATCAACCGCGGCACGATCAGCGCGGCAAGGATGCCGATGATCACCACCACCACCATGATCTCGATCAGGCTGAAGCCCTGCTGCCGAGCCCTGCGACCACCTGCCTGCCTTGCCATTGTTCCGCCCTCGTCATCCTGGAAGAGACCGCTGCACCATGGTCAGCGGTGCATGTGTCAGTACGATAAACATCCGCCTGCGATTCGCGGCGCGGTTGCCTGTGCGGCCGCTCGTGCAGCCGGCGCGCGTGCCGCCTCGAACAGGTGAGGCGGCACGCTGGCCAGTGTTTCGTCGATGCACTCGCGCAGCAACGGATGCACGCACGCCTGCAACAGGCGCACGCACTGCGTCGGCGACCACGCGGTGCCGTGGTCGAGGCCAATGAACATCCGGTAGGCCTGGTGGTAGCGCAGGTCGTCGTACACACGCTGTGCACTGTTGAGATCACGCACGACCACCAGCAGCGCCGCACGTTGCAGCAGCCGCGCATCGGCTGCGCCAAGCGGCAGCGCGCTCATGGCCGCGTCGGGCCAGGGCCACAGCCGCAGGTCGAGGGCCTTTCGAAGTGCCGCCAGTGGATGCGCACTGCTGTCCAGTGCCGCCCAGCGTGCCGCATCCGCCCAGGCGTCACTGGACAGCACCCAGACCCACGAGCGCCCGTAGCGCTGCACGTTCAGTGGCGTGTGCCGTGCCTGTTCCAGTGACTGGCTCAGGTGGCGATCCAGCTCCAGCATGCTGATCCTGCGACTGTCTTCCATCTGCGCCGCCCGTGCTCCGCGACGCGTGGTGCGTCGTACTCTGGAGAAGACGTCAGCAAGGCAGGTGAAGCGACACCGCGAATGCAACTCTGTGCACGGGGTGGCGCTTCATCGGCAACGTCATCGCAGCGTCATCCGCCTGCAGGCTTCGCGCTGCAGCCGCGGTGCGTCACCCCCACAACGGCGGGCCAGTACCGCCACGTCGCTGCGGGCAGCGAATGCGACCAGTGCCTCGGTCATGTCCACGTCATCGCACCATGACGCCAGCGCGACGCGCAGTGCGGGCAGCTGCCACCCGTCCATCACCCCATGGGCGCCCGCCACGAACCAGTGCCAGAGCCGATGATGCAGCACCTGCTCATGCAGCTGCGTGAGATCGTCGATGCCATGGATGTCCGCCAACAGCAGTGCGCGTGCGAGCGCCGCAGGCGGCAGCGCCCCGGATTCGACCAAAGGCATCTCCTGCTGCTGCAGCCGCAGCAGCATCGCCAATGGGTGTGACTGCGGATTGAAGTCCAGCAGCACCGCCTGCTGCTGCCACTGCGCGTCGGACACCACGCACACCCAGGGCGAACCATAGCGATGCACCATCAAGGGCCTTCGCTGGGTGGTTTCCAGCAATGCAGACAGATTGCGACGCAGATCGAGCACACCGATGGTCTCGTTGCGCATCCTTGGCTTCTCCTCGCTTGCAACAGACCTGCGCGGCGCGCACGGCCAGCGCCTTCATCTATCCAAGGACGGCGATGCCACCCGGAAAGCGACGCAGATCCAGCGACATCGTCAGGCGCAGCTGCTCCAGTGCCGCGTCCGGATCATCGATGCGGAAGCGGCCACTGACCGGCGCGCGCGCCAATGCCGATTCACCCAGCAGTACCTTGCCCCGCCGGTAACGGTTGATCTCGTCCACCACCTCGCCCAGCGGTGCGCGGCGGAACACAAGCATGCCTTCGGTCCAGGCACTCACTTCCGAAGCTACGGCCTCGGCCACGACGCCACTGAGGCGCTCGTCGAACCGGGTCTGCTGGCCGGCCTGCAGCTGCAGGCGGCCCTGCGGGTGCTCGATACGGGCGCTACCCTGCAGGCAGGTCACCCGTACCTGGCCGTGGGTGTTGCGCACGTCCAGGCGCACCGCACCTTCATCGGTAATCACGCAACCCGGGCCCGCGAACAGCGCCAGGCGCAGGCCAGCGCCGGTTTCGATCGCGGCCTGGCCCTGCACCAGCTCGAAGCCTTCGCCCTGCGCGTGCGCGCGGCGGCGCAGGCTGCTCTGCGTATCCAGTTCGATCTTGAGCTGCGGCAAGGGCGCGATCTGTAGTCGTTCACCTGTGCCGGTGTGGAAATCGGCCGCCATCGCCGTCACCGAGGGCCACAATCCCAGCGGCGGGCGGAGCGCCGCCGCCACCACCAGACTGGCTGGCGCTGCCACCGCAGCGCCCAGGAAGGCGCGCCGGCTCCAGCGCTGGGCCGGTGTCGGCGCGACCGGTTGGCGCGCGGCGGCGGGCAGTCGCTCGCCGGCCAGCCGCACCTGCTCCCACTGCCGGCGCGCACGGCCAAACGCTTCACGATGACGCGGGTCGGACTCGCACCATGCACGGAACCGGCGCCCATCGGCAGCGGTCGCCTCGCCCGAGGTCAGCCGCACCACCCACGCATGGGCCTGATGCTCAACGGCATCCAGCGGGCGTTGCGGGCGGTCGTCAGAATCCATGGGTCTCATGCCGGACCCGCACGCTGCGGGGTTCTGCTCGGCGTCAAAGTGTAGACGGATGCCGTCGCTCAGAACCGCACCTGGCGCCCCTGCCCGCTGCGTTCGGCCAGGTAGTCCTGGGCTGCCTTCAGCTCCCGCTGCACCAACCGCAGCGACACACCGAGGTGGTCGGCCACGTCGCGCTGCTGCAGGCCATCGACGCGGATTGCCAGCAGGATGCGACGACGGCGCTCGGGCATGCGCTGCAGCAGGCCGACCATGTCTTCCAGCGCGAAGTCCAGCTCGGCCGCCTGCGCCGGCCCCGGCCCCGGGTCGGCCATGTCCATCAGCGTATCCACCTCCTCCAGGCTCAGCAGGCGGTGGTCTGCCCGTTGGCGGTCGATCACGGTGTTCATCGCCATCCGCAGCAGGTAGGCCGCAGGGTTCTGCACCGCGTCCAGGCGGTCACGGCGCGCACTCAGGCGCATCCACGTGTCCTGCAGCGCGTCGCCGGCCAGCTCTTCCGATCCGAGCTTGCGCACCAACCGGCGTTTCAGCTCGTCGTAGGCACCCAGGAGGTGGTCCATCAGATCAACCGCCCCAGCCGTACCGTTGCTCATGTTCGAATCCTTGAAGTCATGGAAGGGGCGCGCGCCGGCCGCAGTCGTGGTCGGTGCCGGAAGGACGGATCTGCAGCGTCACCGGCTGTGGCAGCGCGGCGGCCTCGGTCGCCAGCACCAGGCCTTGCAGCGCCTGCAGCAGGCGTGCGTCGCGGCGATCACTGCCACTGCCGGACAGCAGCTCCGGCTCGCTTACCTGGCCCGCGCCGTCGATGCGGAAGCGCAGCGTTGCGGCATAGCGGCCGGGCGCAATCTCCGGGTCGTCACAGAACGCCGCACGCAGCCGCTGCTGCAACCCGCCGTAGCGACGCCGACGTTCGGCCTCGGGAAGCCCCGCGCCAACACCGGGTTCCGCGGCCGAGGGTTTGCCCCGGCGCAGCACCACACGCTGCTCGCCGATCACCTCTGCCTCGATCCCGGTGTCCTGCAGCAGCGACTCCAGCGCCGCAAGCGGCGCCAGGCTCCCGCGCAGCGCATGGCTGCTGCGGCCCGAAGCAAGGTCGCCGGGATACATCACCGACCACCCACTGATGACACTGAAGCGCTCGACCGCCTGTTCCAGCGGCTGCGCAGGGATGTCGTAGGCATGAACCGCGTCCTGTGCGGCAGCGGCAAAGGACAGCAGCAGCCATGCGGCGATGGCCACCTTCCAAGTTCTGACCGCATGGTGTCCATTCAGCCCCCTGACGTAGAACACATGACCCTCGGCAGCGACAGCAGCTGCAACGGTCGCGCACCACAACCGGAACCCCGGCCCGCGCGCGACCCGCAAGCGGGCTCAAACCGTACCGAGGGCACATGTCATTGCGATGACCGCCGCCACGGCTGACGCCGAGGCAGGCTCCGTGGGGCCAGTCACGCATCAGGAATCAATGAATCGAACAGACATGATCATCTGCCCCTGGGGTCAGAGCCCGTTGCGCAGCAACGGGATCCGACCCCCGTGCCGACCCAAACGTGTCGACCAAGGTCGACCCCCACCAAGAGCAGTTCATGCCGTTCCGGCAGATCGCGGGAAACTGTCGAAGGCGGGGTGGGTCTGGTTGCAGGGGTGTCCGCGGCATGGATGCCGCGGCCAAGCCCCCATGGAAGGGTTTACGGCGTCCCCTGCAACCGGACCCACCCCGCCATCCCACGGAATGC
>NZ_KV791393.1:0-30626 GCF_001807895.1 Stenotrophomonas sp. HMSC10F07 | reverse complement strand
CTTCTGAGGTTGCCGGCCAGCGGCCGGCACTACCCGCGGGTGCCGGGTGCAACCCGGCCGCAAACCCCATCCCTCAAAGCGGCAGCTGGGTCGTCTGCTTGATCCGCTGCATCGGAATCTCGGTCTTGGTGTTCTGCACCCCTGCGATCCGGTTCAGGTGCTGCATCTGGAACTGCCGGTAGGCGTCGAGGTCGGCCACCGCCACCCGCAGCAGAAAATCGCAGTCACCGGCCATCAGATGGCATTCCAGAACTTCCGGGAAAGACTTGATGCTGTTGATGAAGTGATTGGTGGTGTCCTCGTCCTGCCCGCGTAGCCACACCCGCACGAACACGGTGAAGCCGCGGCCCACCTTGGCCTCGTTCAACAGCGCCACGTAGCGGTCGATGTAACCGCCCTCCTCCAGCAGCCGCACCCGGCGCAGGCAGGCCGACGGCGACAGCCCGACCAGACGGGCCAGCTCCAGGTTCTGCAGGCGGCCGTCGCGCTGCAGGGCGTCGAGGATGCGGCGATCAAGGTTGTCGAGCTGGTACTGCATGAAATTTCGTCCTGGTCGACTCTGGCCGCATGGAATATCAATCATCCAGAATCCAGTGGCATCAACGCAACCCGATTTCGTGATCGGACCGCTAGCATGGGCCACCCCCACCTCGTCGTGCCGTTCCATGGACGCCCGTACCACCCTCCCCCTGCCAGACACCTGCGATACCGCGCCGCGTGCCGAATTCCTGCGCGGCCTGCGCGCCGCCGTACCGGTGATGATCGGCTTCATTCCGTTCGCCCTGGTACTCGGCGCGCAGGCGGCCCAGAAGGGCCTGAGCGCACTGGAAGTACCGCTGATGACCGGCCTCAACTTCGCTGGCGGTTCGGAGTTCGCCGCCGTCGAACTGTGGACCTCGCCACCGCACATCGCACTGATCGTGGCGATCACCGCGCTGGTCAACAGCCGCCACCTGCTGATGGGCGCCAGCCTGGCCCCGCTGCTGCAACACCTGCCACGCCGCCGGGTGCTGCCAGCGCTGTTCTTCATGTGCGACGAAAGCTGGGCGATGGGCGTGGCTGATGCGCGCCGACGCGCACTTGGCTTCAGCCTGGCCTACTACCTGGGCGTATCGGCAGGCCTGTACACCGTCTGGGTGGCCTGCACCGCACTCGGTGCGATCGTCGGGCCGATGTTGGGCGACATCCACGCCTATGGCTTCGACATGGCTTTCCCCGCCGTGTTCCTGGTACTGCTGCGCGGCATGTGGCAGGGCATGAAGGCGGCTAGACCGTGGCTGGTCAGCCTGGTCGTCGCCGCCGCCACCTACCTGCTGGTGCCAGGTGCGTGGTACGTGGCCAGCGGCGCATTGGCCGGCCTGGCCGCCGCCTGGCTGCTGGCGGAGGACGCCGCATGACCTTCAACGGCCTGATCCACTGGACCTCGGTGCTGACCATCGTGTTGATGGCTGCCGCCACCTACCTGACCCGCATCGTCGGCTTCCTCGCGCTGCGCAACCGCACGTTGAGCAAACGCGCCGTGACGGTGATGGAAGCCGCGCCGGGCTGCGTGCTGATCTCGGTGATCGCCCCGGACTTCGTCGCTGACAAGCCCGCCGACCTCGCCGCGCTGGCGATCACCCTGCTGGCCGCCACGCGGCTGTCGATGCTGCCGACGGTGCTGATCGGCGTCACCTCGGCCGGACTGCTGCGCTATCTGATGGGCTGACGCACCCGCGACTTCCCCACAGGGTGTGACTGGATGCGCAAGTGTCGCCATTGGCGCGACCTTCGCATGTCTCTGGTGCATCGAATGTGACCCGGAGCCAACTACTGCAGGTGTTTGAAACAATTCCGATTGCCTGATCGAGCCAGAGTCGATACGCATTGAGTACCGAGCCAGCGAGTTGAACTGATCGGTCAATCGACGTCAAACCTGGAGAGTACCAATGAGCAATCTACGGACTATCGTGGCAGCAATCGGTGTCGCCCTCATCTCTGCTGGCGGGCTGACCCCCTGATGCAGCGCCGTCAGCCCAGGCGTACCCAACCGGGCTCCGCCCTCGGGCTCTATGCTGGGCTGACGGCAATCCTTCTGGCCACAAGTGCGTGCCAGTCCATCCAACTGCCTCCCCGGGAACTGGTCAGTCCCGATGGAGGGTATGCCACCCTGCTGCGAGGCCCATCCTCACATCTGAAGATCAGCACAGTGTCGGTGCTACCCGGCCCGGAAAGCTCGGAGTATCCCAATCGGTCCATCGAGTGCGGGTGGTCATCCGTCGCAACTCGACTTCTCTGGGCAGATGGAGCGCTTTCGGCCATGCAAGCATCACAGCTCTGCGAGTCCGCTGCACGATCCGCTGGACTGCCGCTCGAGGCCAATGGGCAGGAACGGACGCCTGTGCATTATCAGCTCACGATCGTAAGTGACGGAGGCGGCATCTGGCGACAACTGCCAGGACCAGAGCGGCCGGGCCAGGTGGTCAGCTTCTGGTTTCCCTCCGGCCCGGACGCTGATTCGCTGCGCAGGCGCGTGATCGCCACCACCGCTCATGAGTTCCAGCATATCGCCACCGCATTGTCAGGGCAGCCTCGGCGCGGCCGGCAAAGGGAACCAGTCGCCTATCTGGCTGGCGCATGTGCGCAGTTACTGATCGAAGGCACCCTTGCGCGCGCGAACCTCCCGGGCGGACACGATCCGCGAGCTGATCCGTTCCTGCCATCTGCAGCCAGACGCTCCGCGCACGCGGGCAGTACGACCGGGGCAGCACTGCTGCGGTTCTTCGGTGACGCAGACACCTTGCACATCAATGAGGGAGGTCGCCACCTCGTGCAGCATTGCCACGAGACGATCGGCTTTCCCCTGCAGCAGTGAACGCTCCCTGCGACACCCGGTCGCAGCCCTTCGCGCCACCCGCTTGACCAATGTCAAACCGCCCGCTGCCGTGCGGGCGTATCTCTATGCAGGACCCGAACACGCCGGCGCTACCGGCATCCACAAGGACCCTGCGATGAGCTACACCCCCGACAACGCCCAGCTGCTGAACGCCATGCAGAACGTCATGGTGATCTCCACCACCGACCTGCAGGGCAACATCACCTACGCCAACGACCTGTTCTGCACCCTCACCGGCTTCGCCCGCGAGGAACTGATCGGCCAGCCGCACAGCATCGTGCGCCATCCGGATGTGCCCAAGGCGGTCTACAAGGACATGTGGGACACCATCAAGGCCGGCAAGACCTGGACCGGCATCGTGCCCAACCTCGGCAAGGGCGGCGTGCTCTACGTGGTCGACACCACCGTGCAACCGCTGTTCGACGCCGACGGCAACATCACCTCCTACATCAGCATCCGCCGCGTGGTGAACGACCTGATGCAGAACTACGACCTGGTCGAGTTCAGCAAGGAAAAGTTCGACGACTTCTACGAGGCCGCGTGAACGCCCTCCCGACCAGTACGCCCTTCAGCCGCCTGCTGGTGGGTTTCGCGTCCGAGTCGGGCAATGCCCGCGCCCTGGCCCAGCGCCTGGGCGCGGACCTGCAGCCGCACGCGCCGCAGGTGCTCCCTTTCAACGACATCGACGTGGCCAGTCTCGGTCACGGCGACGTGCTGCTGGCGATCTCCAGCTCGTTCGGCGATGGCGAACCGCCGGCCAATGGCGAACAGTTCTTCGAAACACTGCGCCAGACCCCGACGCTGGCTGGGCTGCGCTATGCAGTGTTCGGCCTCGGTGACACCGGCTACCCGAGCTTCTGCGGCTTCACCAAGGCGCTGGATGCTGCACTGAGCGAGCGCCAGGCGCAGCCGCTGCTGCATCGGGTGGACGCCGACCTGGGCTACGAGCAGTTCTTCCAGCAATGGCGGCCGGTGCTCGGCCAGGTGCTGGAGGGCGACCTCAACGCTGGCCAGGACCTGCGCCTGCAGGTCACCGCCTATGGCGAAGACAATGCGTTTGCCGCCCCCATCATCGAACGTCGCCGCTTGAACAGCAGCGACCCCGCTGCCTGGCACCTGCAGCTGGACATTGCCGGCAGTGGCATGGCCTACCGCGCGGGTGACACCCTGCACTTGGTACCCGAGAACGATCCCGCCCTGCTGCAGGCATTGGCTGCCTGGTATGGCGACACCGCCGCCGTGGCCGCCCTGCATGACCGCGAGCTGCGCCTGCTGAGCAAGGGCGTACTGCGCGAACTGGCCAGGCTCGGCGGTAGCGAGGTACTGAAGGGCCTGTTGAAGGTCAGCCAGAAGCGCGAGCTGGACGCCTACCTGCACGGCCTGGACCTGCTGGACGTGCTGCAGGACCACGCCACCCCGGACAGCGTTCCTCTGGCCCGGCTGCGCGGGCTGCTGTCACCGCGGCTGCCTCGCGCTTATTCCATCGCCTCTCACCCTTGCGACGACCAGCTGAGCCTGTGCGTGCGCGAAGTGCGCTACACCCTGCGCGACCGCGAGCGCTTCGGCACCGCCACCGGCAGCCTGCTGCACGGCGGCGACCACGCCCGGGTGTACTGCCGTTCCAACCCCGGCTTCCACCTGCCCGATACCGGCCAGGCACCGCTGCTGCTGGTCGGCACCGGCACCGGCATCGCACCGTTGATGGGCCTGATGCAGGAATTGCAGGCCAACGCCTGCGAGCGTGAAGTGCACCTGGTGTTCGGCGAGAAGCACCGCCAGCACGACTACCTGTACCGCGACCAGCTGCAGGACTGGCACACGCGAGGCGTGCTGGCCGGCCTGCATACCGCCTTCTCGCGCGATGGCGCCGAAAAGGTCTATGTGCAGCATGTGCTGCAGCAGCGTGCCGCCGAAGTGCGCGATGTCCTGGCCCGCGGTGGGCACCTGTACCTGTGCGGCAACAAGAGCCACCTGGAAGGCGCGGTGCGCGAAGCCATCGATGCCATCGGTGGCGAAGGGCACTGGGACGCGTTGCGGGGCGAAGGCCGCACGCACTGTGAGTTGTATTGATCCGTAGATTCTGTAGAGCCGAGCCCACGCTCGGCTGCTGTTGGCGGTGTCGCGCAGAGCAGCCGAGCATGGGCTCGGCTCTACAGATGCAGGTCAATCGCCGACGATACGGCCGTCCACCACGCGCGCCACTTGCTGACCAAACATGGCTACGTCCTGCGGGTCGTGGCTGATCAACAACAACGGGATCCCGGTCTTGTCCAGCACCGCCTCCAACTCCTGGCGCAGATGCTGCCGAAGGTCATGATCCAGTGCGGAGAACGGTTCATCCAGCAGCAGCGCCTGCGGTTGCGTCACCAGCGCCCGCGCCAGTGCGGTGCGCTGGCGCTGCCCGCCGGAAATCTGCGAGGGCAGCAGATCACCCACGGTGTCGATGCGGAAGGCGTGCAACCACTGCTCCACCGCACCGAAGCGCTGGCGGTTCCGTGGATTCAACCACCCCTTCTCCAGCCCGAACGCCACGTTCTGGCGCACGCTCAGATGCGGGAACAACGCGTAATCCTGGAACACATAGCCCAGCCGGCGGCGCTGCGGCGGCAGATCCACGCCGGTGGCCGCATCGAACAGGGTCTGCCCCTGCACGCGCACATGACCCTGGCCCGGCCGCAGCAGCCCGGCCACCGCCTTCAAGGTCAGGCTCTTGCCCGCGCCCGAGGGCCCGAACAACACCACCTGCCGCTGCGTGCACTGCAGCGATACGTCCAACACGAACTCCTGGCCGGCCGCCTGCAGGCGACGCTGCACCTGCAGGTCAAGCCACATCGCGCAGCTCCCGGCGACGCCCACCCACCAGCCGCGCGGCCAGCAACAGGATCACGATGCAGACCACCGAGGTCAGGATCACCAGCGCATTGGCCTTGCCGTCCTGGCCGGCCTGTACCGCCTCGTAGATGGCGATCGACAACGTCTGCGTCCGGCCCGGAATGCTGCCGGCCACCATCAGCGTCGCGCCGAACTCGCCCATTGCGCGCGCAAACGCCAGCAGCAGGCCGGCGAGGATGCCGCGCCACGCCAGTGGCAGCGTGATGCGGAAAAACACCGCCACTTCGGACACACCCAGCGTGCGTGCGGCCTGCTCCAGCTGCCCGTCCACTTCCTCGAACGTCGCGCGTGCCGGCTTGAACACCAGCGGCAGCGAGGCCACCGCCGCAGCAATCACGGCCGCCTGCCAGGTGAACACCAGGTTGACGCCGAACCACGACTGCAGCCACGCACCGATCGGACCATTGCGACCGATCAACACCAGCAGGTAGTACCCCAGCACCGTCGGTGGCAGCACCATCGGCAGGGTCAGCAGCGAATCCAGCAGCTCGCGCCCGGGGAAGCGACGGCGGGCCAGCAACGCGCCCAGCGCCACGCCCAGCACCAGATTGATCGCGGTGGCCCAGCCGGCCACCTTCAGCGACAACCCCAGCGCGGTCCAGTCCAGATCCATGCCTCAGGGGGTGCCGAACCCGTGCTTGGCCAGAATCGCCTGGCCCTGTGCCGAACGCACGAAGGCAGCGAAGCGCCGTGCCTCTGCCGGCTGCGTACTGGCCCTGGTCACCGCCAGCGGATACGCAATGCGCCCGGACACCGGCACCGCGAACGCACGGCGCACCCGGTCGGGCATCGCCTGCGCATCGGTGGCATAGACGAAGCCGGCATCCACTTCACCGCGCGCCACGTAATCCAGCGACTGACGCACGTTCTGCGTGGTGATGGTCTTGCCCTGCACCGACGACCACAGGCCCGCCACTTCCAGCGCGCCCTTGGCATAGCGGCCGACCGGCACGCTGTCCGGGTTGCCCAGTGCGATGCGCTGCACACCGGCACCGGCCAGGTCCTTCAAGGTACGCGGCGCCGCCTTGGCCTGCGGTGGCACCACCACCCACAGCGCGTTCACCGCGAACACCTCGCGGGTGCCGGCCGCCAGCAGATCCTGCTGCTGGGCCTGGTCCATCGTGGTTTCGTCGGCCGAGGCGAACACATCCACCGGCGCACCGCGGCTGATCTGTTGCAGCAACACGCCGGACGCGGCGAAGTTGAAATCGACCTTGGTGCCCGGGTGCGCCTTCTCATAGGCATTGCCCAGTTCGCGGAAGCTCTCGGTCAGGCTCGATGCCGCCGAAACGGTCAGCGTGGCCGCCCAGGCCGGCACCGTGGCCAGCAGGCCCAGCAACAACAGTCCAGCTCGCTTCATCGTCAGCTCCCGGCCAGGTTCAGTTCGGATCGGATTCGTCGGCCACCGCCAGCGCGGCCAGGCGCTCGGGCTGCAGCAGCAGGATCTCACGCTGCTTCACCGCGATGATCCCATCATCGCTCAGGCGGCGCAGCACGCGGCTGGCGGTTTCCGGCGCCATCCGCAGGTAGTTGGCGATCTCGGTACGCGCCATCGTCAGGTTGAAGCGCGTGGCAGAAAAACCGCGCCGCGCGTAGCGCTCGGACATGTCCAGCAGGAATGCGGCCATGCGCTCTTCGGTACGGTGGTTGGCGGCCAGCGTGGCGACCTTGCCGATCTCCGCACTGAGCAGGCTGAACAGCTTGGCCTGCAGCCCGGGCATGCGCGTGGCCAGCGAGCTCAGCTTCGGGAACGAGATGCGGCACAGATGCACCGTATCCAGCGCCACCGCATTGCAGGGGAAGCGCGAACCATGGATCGCATTCAGGCCGATCACTTCGCCCGGCAGGCTGAAGCCCAGCACCTGCTCGTTGCCCTGGCTGTCGTCGACGAAGGTCTTGACCATGCCGGCGCGCACCGCAGCAATCGAATCAAACGACTCGCCAGCGCGGAAGATGTAGTCACCCGCATGGAACGGACCGACGTGGTCGACCAGCACGTGCAGATCGCCCAGTGCGGTCTTGTCGTAGCCCTGCGACATGCAGGCGTCGGAAAACGCGCAGGTGCTGCAGAAGTGCAGCGCGTCGCCGTCATCGGCGGCGGCGGGGTTCGGGGTGGCCTGTCCAAGGCGGCCGTGCGAAGGCGGATTCGAAGACATCTGGGCAAGACTCAAGCGATGGCGGCCGCCGGCCGGAAGCATGCGGCCATCATACGCCACAGCAGGCGCCCTTCTTCGGCCAGCCGCAGCACGCGCGCATCCCAGTGCGCCCAGCCGCGCGCCAGCAACGGTGCCAATGCTGGCAGCTGCCCGGCGAAGCATTCTTCAAACGGTTCATCGTTGCGCCATTCGAAGGCAGCCGCATCGAGCGCGTGATCGCAGGCGATACTCTGCGCCACCTCGGCCGCCAGTCGCTCGTCTTCGGACAGGATCAATCCGGCAGACACGCCCATATGCCCGGCCTGCAGCCGCGCACGCCATTCGCCCAGTTCATCCTCCAGGCGGTAGAACACCTCGCCGATCTGGCTGCAGGCGGACAGGCCAAGCCCGATGAAATCGCTGCGGTCGCGGCGTGGCACGCCGGCCAGGTCACAATGACGCTGGCCATCGCCCGGGCCATGCGGGATCGGCAGGTCGCCGCGCTGGTAGTGGTCACCACCGATCGGTTCGTAGCCGGCTGCGCGCAGCAGGCGCCAACTCTGCAGCCATCGTTCCGCCGAGGGATGCTCTGGCAGCGCGCAAGGCGCCGGCAGCAGGATGCGCTCGGGCGCTTCGGCCAGCACCTCATGCAGTCGTTCGATGAAGCCGGTATCCGCGCTGCCGGGCACCCGCAACTGGTAGTAGCGCGCGGTAAAGCCCACCTGTCGCGCATGCGCCAGCAGCGTCGGCCCGGGTGCATCGGCGCGATCGATCACGTTCAGGCGGGTGCAGCCCACCGCACGCAGTTGTGCCGGCGCCAGCGCGCTGCCCGCGTCCAGCCGCACCTCCACCTGTGGCCGCGCCACGGTGCGCAAGTACTGCGGCACGGCATCCAGCAGCTGGCCCAGCTGCGGTGGCGGCAGCGTCTCGGCCAGCCCCAACTGCAGCACCATTGCCACCACCTCGCGATCTTCAGCCAGCGCGCCGGCCTGCAGGCGCAGCGCCAGCAGCAGGGTGTCCAGATACGCCTGCGGTGGTACGTCGCGCCCGCCACGACCCGCCTGGAAGCCGAGCGTCAAACCACGCGGGATCAGGTGCTCGTTGCTGGCGCGCACGGCGGCGCGCCACCCGCTTTCGCCAAAGCCGGTACTGAACTGGTCAGCCGGCGGAAACAGCACGTGCCGTGGCTGCCGCAGCAATGCCGCCTGCAGCGCAGTGTCCTCGCTCTCGTCAACGTGGAAGCTCATGGCAGACATCTTCGGGCGTTCCTCTTCGCGTGGCCCTGATTGAAATCAAGCGTGGCGCATCTGATGGTTCCTGCCGGCCAGCGGCCGGTACTACCCTTTCACCCACCACTCGGTCGTGCCGGCCGCTGGCCGGCATCACCCCTTCACCCGCCGCGCACCCGCTCGGCGGCGGCCGCGTCGATGGCTTCGGGCAGGTCGGTTTCGCGGTCGATCTGCGGGAAGTGGCGACGTTCCATGCGGCGGATCGCGAAATGCATCCACGCCAGTGCAGCCGCCACCAGCACGAACAGCAGCATGAAGCAGCTGCTCCAGATGCCCACCGCATCGTTCAACGCGCCAAACACGATCGGCAGAACGAAGCCACCGAGGCCGCCGATCATGCCGACCACGCCGCCCACCGCGCCCACATGCCTGGGGTAATACACCGGAATGTGCTTGTAGACCGCGGCCTTGCCCAGCGACATGAAGAAGCCCAGCACGAACACCAGCACGGTGAACATCACCACGCCGATGGCAAGATGGAAATGGAGCGGGCCGTGGATACCCTTCACCACATACTCGGTATCCGGGTAGGCCAGCAGGAAGGTGCAGATGGCCGACACGCCAAAGGTCCAGTACATCACCCGGCGCGCGCCCATCCGGTCCGACATCCAGCCACCGACCACACGGAACAGGCTGGCCGGGATCGAATAGCACGCCGCCAGCATGCCGGCGTGGCCCACGTCCATGCCATAGGCGCCAACCAGGTAGTGCGGCAGCCACAACGCCAGCGCCACGAAGCCGCCGAAGACGAAGAAGTAGTACAGCGAGAACCGCCATACCTGCAGGTTCTTCAGTGGTGCCATCTGCTCGGCGAACGGCACCGGCTTCACGCCTTCGCGGCGGCGCTGTTCCAGAGACGGGTCTTCCTTGCTGAAGAGGAAGAACAGCACCGCAGTGACCGCCAGCGCGACGGCCCAGACCTTGGCAACCATGGTCCAGCCGGCCGCCACCATCACCAGCGGCGCCAGCAGCTTGGTCACCGCCGAACCGATGTTGCCGGCACCGAAGATGCCCAGCGCAGTGCCCTGCCTGCTGGCCGGGAACCACTTCGAGACGTAGGCCACGCCCACCGAGAAGTTGCCGCCGGCGATACCCACGCACAGCGCGGCAACCAGGAACTGGCTGTAGGTCTGTGCGTAGGTCAGCATCCAGGTAGCGACTGCACCACACAGCATCACCAGCACCATCACCTTGCGGCCACCGAACTGGTCGGACCAGATGCCGAGGAAGACGCGGCTGACCGAGCCGGTCAGCACCGGCGTGGCGATCAACAGGCCGAACTGGGTGTCATTCAAGCCGAGCTGTTGACTGATCTGGATACCAATGATCGAGAAGATCATCCACACCGCAAAGCACACGGTGAAGGCGAACGTGCTCAGCCACAGCGCACGTTGCTGCTGCCCGGCACTGGCGGGGGCAAGGGCCTGGTTCATGAATTTTCCTCGTTCAAAGGGGTTCAGCCGATATCCGCTTCGGCTTCGATCTCATCCAGCCCGCGCACCGGGTAGCGTTCCTGCAACTGCAGCAGGTAGGCCTGCACCTCGCGCTGCCGCACCTGCAGCTCCAGGTAGTCACGCAGCTGCGGCAGCACGGCCTCGAACGGCTGCGGCTGGCCTTCCTCGCGGGCATCGACGCAGACCACGTGGTAGCCCCAGCGCGATTCCACCGGGAAACCGGCCAGGCCTTCGCGCAGGCGGAACACCTGTCGGTCGAACTCCGGCGTGGTCTGCCCACGCTGCAGCCAGCCCAGGTCACCGCCTTCGCTGCTGGACGGGCAGCGTGAATGACGCAGGGCGAAATCGGCGAACAGGTGCGGCGACTCCTTCAGCAGTCCGACCAGCCGCTCGCCCTCGGTGCGTGCAGCGAAGCGCCCGGCCACGTCGTCGGCCGGTGCGGCCAGCAGGATATGGCGCAGGCGCACACGGTCGGGGGAGCGGAAGCGCTCCGGGTTCTGCTCGAAGTAGCGCCGGCAGTCTTCATCGGTCGGCACGCGGTCTTCGATCGCGTCTTCCAGCAGCTGCTGGATCAGCACTTCCTCGTCACTTACCCGGTTACCCTCCGGCGCCTGCAGGCCCAGCCGCTGCGCTTCCAGGCGCAGCAGTTCGCGCACCACCAGTGCACGTGCCGCTTCGGCACGTGACTGTTGCGGGCGCATCGCCCGGTGGTGCTGCATCTCGCGGGCGATGTCGGCCTCGCTGATCGCGGTCTCGTCCACGAACAGCCGGCACGGTGCCGGCTGCCCGAGCGAACGCGGCCCCTGCGCCGCCGCGTCATGGTGGTGCGAATGCGCCTCGGCGGGAACCGGTGCGGCGGAGTCGATCACGGTAATCGGCAGGAATTTCGGCAGGCTGCCCATGGATTACTCCCGCGGCCCATAGCGCAGCGTGGCCTGACGGCGGCGCACCACCTGGTAGGGCCGCCACAGGTAACTGATCGGAATGCTCCATACGTGCACCAGGCGGGTGAACGGCGCGATCAGGAACAGGGTCAGGCCCAGGAAGATATGCATCTTGTAGACCCAGCTGACGCCCTCGATGTAATCAGCGGCACCGGCACGGAAGGTCACGATGTGCTGCGCCCACTCGGCCAGCTGCACCATCACCCCGCCGTCCAGGTGACCGGACGAGACGCGGATGCTGTAAAGGCCCAGGCACAGCTGCGCGAACAGCAGCACCAGCACCAGGGTGTCACCGAAGCTGCCGGTAGCCCGAACACGCGCATTGAACAGGCGGCGTACCAGCAGGATGCTGATACCGATGAAGCACAGTGCGCCGAACACACCACCGACCACCATCGCCAGCATCTGCTTCTGCGAGGAGGTGATGAAGTGCTCGTACACCGCGTGCGGCGTCAGCAGCCCGACCAGGTGGCCGCCGAGAATGGCCAGGATGCCGATGTGGAAGCAGTTGCTGCCGAGCCGCATGCCCTTGTCCGACAGCATCTGACTGGAGCCGGTGCGCCAGGTGTACATGGCCTTGTCATAGCGGGCCCAGCTGCCGATCAGCAGCACTGCCACGGCGATGTACGGGTAGTACTGGAAGGCGAATTGATGCAGGGAGTAACTCATGGCTGGACCTCACGATGCGAAGGACGGGCCGGCGAACGCACGGGCGGCTTGCAGTCTTCGGCAGGGGCTTCGGCGCCGAAGCGCACCGCCTCCTCCTCCCACAAGCGGTCCATGGCCTCGGCGGTATCGTCGCGGACTTCCTCGCTGGCACGCTGGCGCAGCGCCTGCAGATCGGCCTTGCCGTCACCGGCTTCGACCAGGATCTCGAACAGCACCCGGTGCGGCAGCTCACGCTCGGCGGCACGCGCGGCCAGCATCCCGGCGATATGGCCGATGTGGTGCAGCCACTCGCGGGCCTCGCTACCGGGGCGGTGGGCCAGGAACTCCAGCAGCAACGGCAGGTAATCCGGCAGCTCGCGGGCATCCAGTTCGAAGCCGTTGCGGCGGTAGGTTTCGACCAGATCGACCATGGCCTGGCCGCGGTCGCGCGACTCGCCATGGATGTGTTCGAAAAGCAACAGGCTCATCGAACGGCCGCGGTCGAAACTGGCCAGCCACGCCGCCTGTGCATCCAGCGCGTCGGTGGCCAGCAGCTGCTGCACGAAGCTGCGCAGCTGCTGGCGGCGGGCGGGGTTCAGCGCCGGGTCGTCACAGGCGGCGAGCAGCTCCTCGCCGTGCTCCCACAGTTCCTCGCGGGGGTAGTCCAGCAACACCCCGACCAGCTTGAGCACGCTCATCACACCACCTCCTTGCGGCGCTGGTTCGGGCCCTTGTCCACCACGAAGGTGGTGGTCTTGCGCTGCCCGAACAGGTCCGCCGGGCTGTCACCATTGCAACCGTTTCCGAAGGTGAAGCCGCAGCCGCCGCGCTCACCGAAGGCGTCGTTGGCGTACTCGCGGTGGCCGGTCGGAATCACGAAACGGTCCTCGTAGTTGGCAATGGCCAGATAGCGGTACATCTCTTCCACCTGGGCGATGCTCAGCCCGGTCTGTTCCAGCACCGCGGTGTCTTCCACGCCGTCCACGTTCTTGGCCCGGCGCCAGGCACGCATCGCCATCAGCCGCTCCAGCGCGCGTACCACCGGCGCCTCGTCACCGGCCGTCAGCAGGTTGGCCAAATAGCGCATCGGGATGCGCAGCGACGCCACGTCCGGCAGCTCGCCGCTCATGCCCACGCGGCCACGCTCGGCGGCGGACTGGATCGGCGACAGCGGCGGCACATACCAGACCATCGGCAGCGTGCGGTATTCCGGGTGCAGCGGCAGCGCCAGCTTCCAGTCGATCGCCAGCTTGTACACCGGCGACTGCTTGGCCGCATCCAGCCAGCTGTCCGGGATGCCTTCCTTGCGCGCGGCGGCGATCACTGCCGGATCGTTCGGGTCCAGGAAGATGTCCAGGTGGGCCTGGTACAGGTCCTTCTCGGCGGCTACCGAAGCGGCCTCGGCGATGCGGTCGGCGTCGTACAGCATCACGCCCAGGTAGCGGATGCGGCCCACGCAGGTTTCCGAGCACACGGTTGGCTCACCCATCTCGATGCGCGGGTAGCAGAAGATGCACTTCTCCGACTTGCCGCTCTTCCAGTTGTAGTAGATCTTCTTGTACGGGCACGCCGACACGCACATGCGCCAGCCGCGGCACTTGTCCTGGTCGATCAGCACGATGCCGTCTTCCTCGCGCTTGTAGATCGCGCCCGAGGGGCACGCCGAGACGCACGCCGGGTTCAGGCAGTGCTCGCACAGGCGCGGCAGGTACATCATGAAGGTCTTTTCGAAGGCGCCGTAGATCTCCTTCTGCACTTGGTCGAAGTTGTAGTCGCGTGAGCGCTTGCTGAACTCCGAACCGAGGATCTCCTCCCAGTTCGGGCCCCACTCGATCTTCTGCATGCGCTCGCCACTGATCAGCGAACGCGGGCGTGCGGTCGGCTGGTGCTGGCTGTCCTTGGCGGTGTGCAGGTTCTGGTAGTCGAAATCGAACGGCTCGTAGTAGTCGTCGATCTGCGGCAGGTCCGGGTTGGCGAAGATCTTGGCCAGCATGCGCCAGCGGCCACCCGCGCGTGGCACCAGCTTGCCGGCGCGGGTGCGCACCCAGCCGCCGTTCCACTTGTCCTGGTTCTCCCATTCCTTCGGGTAGCCGATGCCCGGCTTGGTTTCCACGTTGTTGAACCAGGCGTACTCGACGCCCTCGCGCGAGGTCCAGACGTTCTTGCAGGTGATCGAGCAGGTATGGCAGCCGATGCACTTGTCCAGGTTCAGCACCATCGCGATCTGTGCACGGACCTTCATCACACCACCTCCTTTACAGCTGCAGGTACTGCCTCATCGTCCAGCCAATCGATCTTGTCCATCTTTCGCACGATCACGAACTCGTCGCGGTTGGTTCCGCAGGTGCCGTAGTAGTTGAAGCCATAGGCCAGCTGCGCGTAGCCGCCGATCATGTGGGTCGGCTTGAGCACGATGCGGGTCACCGAGTTGTGGATGCCGCCGCGGGTGCCGGAAATCTCCGAGCCCGGCACGTTGATGATGCGTTCCTGCGCGTGGTACATCATCGCCATGCCCGGCATCACGCGCTGGCTGACCACCGCACGCGCGGCGATCGCACCGTTGACGTTGAACAGCTCGATCCAGTCGTTGTCGACGATGCCGGCACTGCGCGCGTCGTCCTCGCTGATCCACACGATCGGACCACCGCGCGACAGCGTCTGCATGATCAGGTTGTCGCTGTAGGTGCTGTGGATGCCCCACTTCTGGTGCGGGGTGATCCAGTTCAGCACGATCTCCTTGTTGCCGTTCGGGCGCTGGTTCAGCAGCGGCTCCACCGTGCGCGTGTTGACGGGCGGGCGATAGCTCATGAAGGCCTCGCCGAAGTCGATCATCCATTCGTGGTCCTGGTAGAACTGCTGGCGACCGGTCACCGTGCGCCACGGAATCAGCTCGTGCACGTTGGTATAGCCGGCGTTGTAGCTGACGTTGTCGTCTTCCAGTCCCGACCAGATCGGCGAAGAGATGATCTTGCGCGGCTGCGCCTGGATGTCACGGAAGCGGATCGCCTCGTGCTCCTTGCCCACCGCCAGATGCGTATGCTCGCGACCGGTGAAGGCGCCCAGCGATTCCCAAGCCTTCACCGCCACGTGGCCGTTGGTTTCCGGCGCCAGGTGCAGGATTACTTCGGCCGCGTCGATCGCGGTCGAGATGGCCGGGCGCCCCCGGCTTATGCCTTCTTCGTGCACGGTGTGGTTCAACTTGCCGAGGAACTCGACCTCGTGCTTCGTGTCCCAGCTCATGCCCTTGCCGCCGTTGCCCTGCGTGTCCAGCAGTGGGCCGAGCGAGGTGAACTTGCGGTACAGGTTCGGGTAGTCACGCTCCACCACCGTCATCGACGGCATGGTCTGGCCCGGAATGGCCTCGCACTCGCCCTTCTTCCAGTCGGCCACGCCGAACGGCATGCCCAGCTCGTTGGGGGTGTCGTGCAGGGTCGGCACCAGCACCAGGTCCTTCTCCACGCCCAGCACGCCCGGCGCCATCTCGCTCACGGTGCGGGCCACCTCCTTGAAGATGTCCCAGTCGCTGCGCGAT
Source organism: Stenotrophomonas sp. HMSC10F07 (assembly GCF_001807895.1). NCBI lineage: Bacteria > Pseudomonadati > Pseudomonadota > Gammaproteobacteria > Lysobacterales > Lysobacteraceae > Stenotrophomonas > Stenotrophomonas sp. HMSC10F07. The sequence continues at coordinate 14,857 of NZ_KV791393.1, read as the reverse complement.
TCCCACGCAGGGTCCACCGCCTTGGACAGCGGGTGGATGAACGGGTGCATGTCCGAGGTGTTGAGGTCGTCCTTCTCGTACCAGGTTGCCGTCGGCAGCACGATGTCCGAGTACAGCGCGGTGGTGCACATGCGGAAGTCGAGCGTGACCAGCAGGTCCAGCTTGCCTTCCGGCGCGTCGTCGCGCCACTTCACCTCCTGCGGCTTCACTGCGCCCATTTCGCCCAGGTCCTTGCCCTGCAGCCCGTGGCGCGTACCCAGCAGGTGCCGCAGCATGTACTCGTGGCCCTTGCCCGAGGAACCGAGCAGGTTCGAGCGCCAGATGAACATCATGCGCGGGTGGTTCTGGCTGGCGTCCGGGTCGGCGAAGGCGAAGTCCAGCGAGCCATCCTTGAACTTGCCCAGCGCGTAGTCCGCCGGGGCCACGCCGGCCGCTTCGGCCTCGCGTACCAACTGCAGCGGGTTGCGGTCCAGCTGCGGGGTGCTCGGCAGCCAGCCCATGCGCACCGCGCGCAGGTTCAGGTCGGCCAGGCTGCCGCTGTACTTGCGGGCATCGGCCAGCGGCGACAGCAGCTCGTCCACCTGCAGCTTCTCGTAACGCCACTGCCCGGTGTTGAAATAGAAGAACGAGGTGCCGTTCATGTGGCGCGGCGGCTTGCTCCAGTCCAGGCCGAACGCGAGCGGCTGCCAGCCGGTCTGCGGGCGCAGCTTCTCCTGGCCCACGTAATGCGCCCAGCCGCCGCCGGTCTGGCCCACGCAACCACACATGATCAGCATGTTGATCAGGCCGCGGTAGTTCATGTCGTTGTGGAACCAGTGGTTCATGCCCGCGCCGACGATGATCATCGAGCGGCCGTGGGTCTTGTCGGCGGTACGCGCGAACTCGCGGGCGATCTCGATCACCTCGGCGCGCGACACGCCGGTGATGCGCTCCTGCCACGCCGGCGTGCCCGGCACCCTGTCATCGAAGCTCGATGCCACGTTGCCGCCGCCAAAGCCACGGTCCACGCCGTACTGGGCCAGCAGCAGATCGTAGACCGTGGCCACCAGCGTCTCGCCGCCGTCGACCGTGGCCAGGCGGCGCACCGGAATGTTGCGGTCCAGTACGTCTTCGGCCGGTGCGGCGGTCCAGCCGTCGCTTTCAATGCCACCGAAGTACGGGAAGCTCACCGCCTCGATGCCGTCGTTGGCGTCGGACAAGCTCAGGCGCAGGCGCGTGTCGGCGCCATTGCTGGCCTTCTCTTCGATGTTCCAGCGGCCCTTTTCACCCCAGCGGAAACCGATCGAGCCATTGGGCACCACGATCTGGCCGCTGTTCTCGTCGTAGGCCAGGGTCTTCCAGTCCGGGTTGTTGGCTTCACCCAGCCCGCCCAGCTCACTGGCGCGCAGGAAGCGGCCCGCCACCAGGCGGCCATCGTCGCGGCGCTCCAGGCGCACCAGCATCGGCATGTCCGAGTACTGGCGGCAGTAGTCCTGGAAATACTGCGAGGGCGAATCGACATGGAACTCACGCAGGATCACATGGCCGAACGCAAACGCCAGCGCAGCGTCGGTGCCCTGCTTGGGGTGCAGCCAGTGGTCGGTCAGCTTGGCCAGCTCGGAATAGTCCGGGCAGATCGCCACCGTCTTGGTGCCGTTGTAGCGCGCTTCGGTGAAGAAGTGCGCATCGGGCGTACGCGTCTGCGGCACGTTCGAGCCCCAGGCGATGATGTAGCGGCTGTTGTACCAGTCGGCCGATTCGGGCACGTCGGTCTGCTCGCCCCAGATCTGCGGCGAGGCCGGCGGCAGATCGCAGTACCAGTCGTAGAACGACAGGCAGGCGCCGCCCAGCAGCGACAGGTAACGCGCGCCGGCGGCGTAGGACACCATCGACATCGCCGGAATCGGCGAGAAGCCGACCACGCGGTCCGGGCCGTACTGCTTCACCGTGTACAGATTGGAAGCGGCGATGATCTCGTTGGCCTCTTCCCACTGCAGGCGCACGAAGCCGCCCATGCCGCGGCGGGTCTTGTACGAACGCGCCTTCTCCTTGTCTTCAACAATGCTGGCCCAGGCATCGACCGGGGCCTTGCTCCTGCGCGCTTCGCGCCACAGGCGCAGCAGCGTGCCGCGGATCAGCGGGTACTTCAGCCGGTTGGCGCTGTACAGGTACCAGGAGTAGCTGGCGCCACGCGGGCAGCCACGCGGTTCATGGTTGGGCAGGTCCGGACGCGTGCGCGGGTAATCGGTCTGCTGGGTTTCCCAGGTGACCAGGCCGTTCTTGACGTAGATCTTCCAGCTGCAGGAGCCGGTGCAGTTCACCCCATGGGTGGACCGCACGATCTTGTCGTACTGCCAGCGGGCGCGGTAACTGTTTTCCCAGTCGCGGCCCTCGCTCTTGGCAAATCCATGGCCATCGGCAAAGGTCTGGGGGTCACGCTTGAAGAACTGCAAGCGATCGAGGAAATAACTCATCGGGGATCTCCCTTTGCGGACATCGGCATCGTGGCTGTGTGTGTCATCTGGCTGCGGTGCGTTTTCATGTCGTCAGCAGGGTGTCTCGGCACCGCGCCGGTAGTACCACCACCAGGTCACGGCCAGGCAGGTGACATAGAAAACAACGAATCCGTACAGCGCCATGTCGGGGCTGCCGGTCAACGTAATGGACGAGCCGTAGCTCTTGGGAATGAAGAAACCGCCGTAGGCGCCAATCGCACCGGAAAAGCCGACCACCGCAGCCGACTCGATGCTGGCCTGGTGCGCGGCGGTAGCCTTGCCCTCGGCGTTGTCGTTGGCCGACCAGCGCTCATGCAGCGTGCGGAAGATCACCGGGATCATGCGGAAGGTCGTGCCGTTGCCGATGCCACTGAGCACGAACAGCGCCATGAAGCTGAGCAGGAAGCCATGGAAGTTGCCGCCCTGGCCATCGCTGGGCAGGAAGTGCAACACACCGAACACCGCGGCGATCATCAGCGCGAACACCCAGAAGGTCAGGCGTGCGCCACCCCAGCGGTCGGCCATGCTGCCACCCACCGAGCGCATCAGTGCGCCCAGCAGCGGGCCGATGAAGGCGTAGGCCAGCGGGTTCACGTCCGGGAACTGGCTCTTCACCAGCATCGGGAAGCCGGCCGAGAAACCGATGTAGGAACCGAAGGTACCGATGTACAACCAGCACATCAGCCAGTTGTGCTTGCGGCGGAAGATCACCGCCTGCTCGGAGAACGACGAGCGGGCGCTGGTCAGGTCGTTCATGCCGAACCAGGCCGCGATGGCGCACAGCGCGATGGCCGGCACCCAGATGAAGCCGGCGTTCTGCAGGAACAGCGGTGCCCCACCCTCCACCGTGGGCTGCGGTGCACCACCCAGCGCACCGAACACGCCTACAGTGATGACCAGCGGGATCACCGCCTGCGCCACCGACACGCCCACATTGCCCAGGCCAGCGTTCAGGCCCAGCGCCAGGCCCTGCTTCTGCTTGGGATAGAAGAAGGAGATGTTGGACATCGACGATGAGAAGTTCGCGCCACCGAAGCCGCACAGGATCGCGATGGCCACGAACACCCAGTACGGCGTGGCCGGGTCCTGCACCGCAAAGCCGAGCCAGAGCGTCGGCGCCAGCAGCGAGGCGGTCGACAGCGCGGTCCAGCGGCGGCCGCCGAAGATCGGGATCACGAACGAATAGAAGATGCGCAGGGTCGCGCCGGACAGGCTGGGCAGCGCCACCAGCCAGAACAGCTGGTCGGTGCTGAAGTTGAAGCCGATCTTCGGCAGGCTGATCGACACCGCCGAGAACAGCACCCAGACCGAGAAGGCCAGCAGCAGCGAGGGGATCGAGATGACCAGGTTGCGGGTGGCAACCCGCTTGCCGGTGCGCTCCCAATAGCCGGGGTCCTCCGGCGTCCAGTCGCTGATGACGCGACCCGGACGGGCAGTGCTGCGGACAACAGGATCGCTACCGACGGTCATACATGGCTCCAAGGCTGTGGAATGACGTGGGTATTGCTTTCAAGTTGTGACCCGTCGTCGTGCAGCCATTAGGCCGTGCGGCAACTACGACGGGGTTGATCTGGATCAATCAGGGGCCGGTTTTCACCCTGCCCCTGACAAATGTCAAACCGATGAAGCGGTATTGCGGCGCGTGACTCCGCGCTGGCGCACGCTGTCGCGCACGTCCACATCGAACTGCAGCTGAAGCCGGCTGCCATCTTCCAGGGCAATGTCGAATGGCAGGCCATCCCGGCACGGCAGCCGCGCCGCCAAGGCCTCAACCGCCGGGCGCGGCAGCACCAGGCGGCAGAAGGTGCCACCATCGAGCAGCACCGGCCGCTCGCCGCCATGCAGCGACACCGCCATGCCCCAACCCTCGATACCGCCGAAGCGGGTCATGTTCTCGACCGATTCACCGGCCAGCAGGCGCGCCAGTTCGGCCTCGTCCAGGCGAAGCCGTACCGATTGGTCCTGCAACTGCACTTTCATGACGCAACATCCTCCCATTGTTCGGGGGTATTGCAGTTGACCAGCCCGGCCTCGTCAATCGGCGCCAGGGCCACGGAATTCACGCCAAGACGGCGCTGCAGGGCCTGCAGCGAGCGCGGGCCGTCCGGGTCATCCAGCATCGATCCAAGTACGTTGCGGCAAGCATCGTCTATATCCACCAGCATGGGCAGGGGGTGGCCCGCAAAGATCGTGCATGGACCGCGATGGCCGTCACGCAATTGCTGTAGCAATCGCGGCGGCAGCAGCGGTGTATCCACCGGCACCACCCAGGCCGGGCCATCGGGCATGCGCATCGCCACGCTGTAGAGCCCGCCCAGCGGCCCGCAACGTGCCACGCGGTCCGGTATGCCGCCGAACGCCGGGTAATTTCCGCTGACCCAGACCTCGCGTGCGCCAGCCTGCATCAACAGGCCCCGCATGTGTTCCAGCAGCGTGCGCCCCTGCCACGGCAGCAGCGCCTTGTCGCGGCCCATCCGGGTGGACAGGCCACCGGCCAGCACGATGCCGGTGATGCTCATCGCAGTAGAGCCACGCCATGCGTGGCTGCGCCGGCATCAATGTTGATGATCGTGCGCATGGTCATGGGCATCGGCGGGTTCACTGTCCGCGTGGCAGAGGCTGCAGCCCTCGCTCCATTCGCTGTCGCCGTCCTCGTAATGCTCTTGTTTCCAGATCGGGCACTGGTGCTTCACCGCTTCAATCAGCTGCCGGCAGGCCCGGAATGCCTCGTCACGGTGCGGGCTGCCGGCGGCCACCACCACCGCCACATCACCGATGCCGAGCCGGCCCTTGGCATGGGCCACATACAGCTTCAGCTTCGGGCCAAACGTCGCCTCGACCTCGGCGGCCAACCGCTTGAACTCGTTCAACACCAGCGGCTCGAACAGGTCGTAGGTGATCCCGGTCACCGGCCGGCCGATGTTGACGTCGCGCACCTTGCCGATGAACACATCGATGCCACCGAAGCCCGGATCGGAGACCGCCGCGATGCCCTCGGCCGGATCGATCGCCGCCTGCGCGCGGTCCACCACCTTGGCAATGATCGTCTCGCTCATCGCTCAGCCCCCGCTCACCGGCGGCAGGATCGCCACCCGGCCATCGTCGGGCAGCGCCTCGTGGTCGCGCAGCACGCGTTGCTGATCGGCGAATGCCGAGTAATCCAGCAGGCCGGCACGGAAACCCGGCCAACGCAGTGGCAGCAGCTCGCGCAGCGCCTGGCGCAGATCGGCCACGGTGCCACCGGCCACCTCCACCGCGATTTCACGGCTTGCATCCAGATCGGAAAACGCACCGAACAACTGCAGATTCACCTGTCTCATCACGGCTCCTGGCTCGCCAGCTGCACCGGGTCCTGATGACCCCAGCCCTGCACGCGCACTGGCGTGCCGGCAGCGGCCACGCCGCCCTCGCCTTCCAGCACCACCCAGGCGTTGGCCTGCAGCATGGACTTCAAACGGAATGATTCCTGCCCGGACAGCACGCGCGCACTCAGGCGCCCCTGCGCGTCCACTTCCACCCGCGCCCGCGCATGGAAACGCAGGCCCGGCGGCGTGCGCACGTCGGCCTGCAGCGGCAGCGTCAGCACCGGCTCCGGTGCCAGCCCCAGCAGGCGGCGCAGCACCGGCTCGACGAAGAAACGCTGGCCCACGGCCGCCGAGACCGGGTTGCCCGGCAGGCCGAAGTACAGCGCGCCATTGGGCAGCACCGCAAACAGCAACGGCTTGCCGGGACGGATCGCCACCTTGTGGAACACGATGCGCGCACCCCGTCCGCGCAGCGCGTCGGGAACGAAATCGTAGCGACCGGCCGACACCGCGCCGGTGCTGATCAACAGCTGCGCACCCGCAGCCAGCGCTTCATCCAGCACCGCATTGAACGCGGCCACGTCGTCGCCCACCGTGCCCTGCCACACCACCTCGGCACCGGCGGCCTGCAGGCGGCCAACCAGGTATGGCCGGTTGCTGTCACGAATCTGCCCGGACGCCAGCGTCTGCGCCGCCTCGGTCACCAACTCCTTGCCGGTAGCGATCACTGCCGCCTTCGGCCGCGCCACCACCGCCACCTGGCCCACGCCGATCGCATGCAGCAGGGTGCGCGCGTTGATATCCAGCACCTGCCCGGCCTGCAGCACGCGCTCGCCGTCGCTTACATCCTCGCCGCGCAGGCGCACGTTCTGGCCCGGCTTCACCAATCCCTTCAGGGCAATGCGGGTCGGGCGGCCGTCCTCGCTGGCGAGGATCTCCACACTCTCGACCGGCACCACCGTGCCCAGCCCAACCGGCATGCGCGCGCCGGTCATGATTTCCCAGGCACCCTCGCCGCCTTCGGCGCCAGCATCGCCGGCCGCTTGCCAACCCTGCACCGCGAATTCGGTACCGGCTTCGAACGTCGCGCCGTTGGCGCGCAGCGCGAAGCCGTCCATCGCCGAATTGTCGAACGGCGGCAGCGACTGCGCGCTGTGGATGTCACTGGCCAGGGTGCGGCCCCCGGCCTCATGCAGCGGCAGATGTTCGGCCGGCAGCGGTGTGGCCGCGTCCAGCAGGTGCTGCAAGGCCTCGCTGTAGGCAATCATCAGTGGCCACCGCCATCGACCATCGACAGGGCGTGGCCCAGTACCGGCGCCAGGATGTCCAGGCACTGCGCCGCCGCTTTAGGGCTGCCCGGCAATGCGAACACCAGCATGTTGCCCAGCTGCACCACCTCGGCGCGGCTCAGCCAGGCCATCGGCGTGTGCTGTGCGCTGAGTGCCCGCACCATCTGCGCCAGGCCATGCACCGGCCGCGCATTCAACGAACGCAGCGCCTCCGGGGTCAGGTCACGCGGGCCCAGCCCGGTACCGCCGGTACACAGGCACAGGCGCACGCCCTCGGCGGCCAAGGCCTGCAGGCGGCCCGCCAACGGCTCGATGCCATCGGGCAGCACTTCGGTGGGTACCACCTCGCCCCCCAGCTTCTTCAGCCCGGTCACCAGGGTCGGGCCAGAGATATCCTCATAGGTGCCTTCACTGGCACGATCGCTCAGCGTGATCACTGCGCAGGCCGCCCCCTGCAGCCCCTTCGGCGCACGCGGCTTGAACCTCTCACGCTCGGCCTCGTCCATGCCATCCGGGTGCAGCCAGACACCGCGCTTGCCGCCTTCCTTGAACAGCAGGCGGATACCTTCGATGCGCAGCGCCGGTTCCACCGGCTTGCTCAGGTCGTACAGGGTCAGCAGCGCCGCGTTGACGCCGGCCAGTGCCTCCATCTCCACGCCGGTGCGCGCCTCGCTGGCGCACTCGCACCACACGCGGATCGCCTGCCGCTCCGGCACCGCCGCGCAGAACACCTGCACCAGTTCCAGCGGCAGCGGGTGGCACAGCGGCATCAGCATCGAGGCCATCTTGGCGCCCTGCAGGCCGGCAATCTCGGCCATCACCAGCGCATCGCCTTTGGGCAGGCGGCGCTCGACGATCAGCGGATAGGCCACTGGGCCGGCATGCAACTCGCCCACCGCCACCGCACGGCGGCGGGTGATGCGCTTGTCACGGACATCGGCCATATGGAAGGCCGCATTCAATTCCCCACTCATCGTGTTGCTCATCCTCCGATGGAGGCCAGGTGCGGGGTCAGCCCGGTCTGGCCCTGGTGCAGTCCATGCCCGGCCGCTTTCAGGCCAAGCTGGGTGGTGATGCGTGCCAGCAGCGCGTCGTGGTCCTCATCGCGCTGCAGCAGCGGTCGCAGCGGCACGCCGAACTCGCCGAACAGGCACAGCCGCAGGTCGCCCTTGGCGGTCACCCGCAAACGGTTGCAGCCCTTGCAGAAGTCACGCGAATACGGCGCGATGATGCCGATGCTGCCGCGATGGTCAGGGTGGCTGAACTCGCGCGCCGGGCCGGCATCGGCGGCGCGCGGGCGCTCGTGCCAGCCAGCGGCCAGCAGCTGCTCGATCACCCGATCGGCGCGCAGGTGGTGGCGCTGGAAATAGGCTTCGTTGTCGCCGGTGCGCATCAGTTCGATGAAGCGCACGCTGAAGGGGCGATCGCGCAGGTACTCCATCCACTGCGGCAGCTCGTCGTCGTTCAGGCCACGCAGCAGCACCGCGTTGAGCTTGATCGCCGGCAGGCCTAACGCCTGCGCCAGGGCCAGGCCCTGCTGGATCTCCGGCAGCCGGTCATGCCCGGTGATGGTGTGGAAGCGTTCGCGCTGCAGGCTGTCCATGCTCACGTTCAGCGCGGTCAGCCCGGCCCGGTGCCAACCCGGCAAGCGCCGCGGCAGCAGCGTGCCATTGGTGGTGATGGCCACCTTGCGGATGCCCGGCACCGCCGCCACGGTGGCGATGATCTCGTCCAGGTCCTTGCGCAGGCTGGGCTCGCCACCGGTCAGGCGGATCTTGCTCATGCCCAGCGCGGCAAACGCACGCACCAGGCGCGCGATTTCATCCACCTGCAGGAAGCGCGGGCGGCCATCGGCCTGGTAGCCCTCGGGCAGGCAGTAGCTGCAACGGAAGTTGCAGGCTTCGGTCAACGACAGGCGCAGGTACGGAAAGCTGCGTCCGAAACCGTCGGTGAGTTGGCTCATGGCTGGTCCACCTTGTTGCTCCACCGTCTTGCCTGTGCCCGGAACGGCCCGGATACCCTCGCCTGCTGGAACGATTGCCAGAGTACGCGGCCTTCAGTTCCATCGGCATGACTTAAATCAATCGCGTTCGGCCCCGCGCGGCAGGCGTTGTGGCAGCATGCGGCTTTCCGTGCAGCGGGCGTGTGACAACCCTCATGATGATGAACGATTTCCAGCAACTGCTGCACGCCGCCGGCGAGCAGGCTGAACCGCAACGCCTGCTGTTCGTATTCGTGCGCGCCGAGCTGCCCGAATCGCCCACCAGCGACCAGCGCGACCGGCATGACCGCCGCGAGGGCGGCACCCTGTCGCCGGTGCTGTGCGTGGACAAGCTGCCGGCCGAGGTGCCCAGCTTCCAGGCGCTGGCGGCCGAATCGACCACCACCGGCATCGACTGGGACCTGGTGTTCGTAGCGGCGCTGGATGGCCGTGGCGGTTTCGCGCCGAACAGCGACGAAGCCGCGCGCCCGTTGCGGCTGATGGTCAACGCCATCCATGACGGTCAGATCGGCCGCTTCGCCGCCTTCGACCGTGGCGGCGAGCCCGTTCAGTTCTATTGAGCCACCAGCTGCAGGGTCAGGAAGAAGATCACCAGCACGGTGTTCAGCCCCCAGGCCACGGTCAGCCCGCGCGCCGCCACGCCCAGGTTGGGGTTGTGCGCGGTGGGCGCCGCCCGCCAGACCGCCGGGATGATCCAGCCGGTATAGAGCAGCAGCACGGCAAATACGCCCAGCAGCAGCGTGGTGCGCTGGTTGGCCAGCGCCCAGAGGGCCACCGCCCACAGAATGTTGCTGGGAATGACGCCCTGCAGCCAGAACACACTCCACAGGCGGGAACGGCCTTGGGTGTCGGGGGTGGGGTGCAGCGAAGCGGTGGCGGTCATAAGTCTCCTTCTGTTTAGGAAACGTGCTGAGCAAGCCTGCGCTTGGTGGCTGGGAACGTCAACCCGAGTCGCACGTCACGCTTTGGCGCCTGTAGACGCGGGCCATGCTCGACACAGGTCGCTCCCCGCAGAGCCTGTCGTCATCGCCCCTCCCCCCTTGTTCCCTAACGCCCCCCAACCTCGACATCTGTCGCAGATTGCACGGTGCGGGCGGACCGCCGCGCCAGCCAGCGCTGGCAGTGCTTAACAGCATGGGAGAATGCCGAAAGCGTCTCCAATCGAGTGATGTTTACAACTCTTCTGATTGGCATTGCACAGCGCCAGGGGCTCAGATGGCGTGCCACCGGAAAAGGGTGGCCGGGCTTCGAACACCCGAGTTGATGTTGATGTATGCGCTTGCCAGCCGGCGCCACCTCAGCGTGGCGCCGGCTGGCAATCCGTCTGCCGGCTATGGCGGGCGGTGCGTGGGGGCCTTCGGGCCCGCCGGACTGACATCAACCCGGTGTTCGAACCACGTACCGTCCGCCACTTTTATGAGTGGCGGCTACCGATTGCCCTGCACGGAGCCTTGCCATGAACGAATCGGACTTCCCGCCTCTGCACGCCTACCGCAGCACCGCCCCTGACGACGGTTCGTCACCGGCTGCGCCTGCGGTTGACTGGAACACCTTCATTGCCAACCTCCACCGCATCGGCTCCGGTGCGGCGGCCGACGGGCAACCCTGGCCGGAGCGTCACCAGCTGCCCGGCCGCTGCCTCGCCCTGGCCGACGCCGATTGCGCGTTGAGCGGGTTGCGGGTGGTGCTGGAAATGCTGCTGGCGGCCGAACGCACCCGTCAGAACGGCGACCCCGGGCAGTACGTGGGCGACCGGGTGATGGAGGGGTTGGTCATGGCCTGTCAGTCGTTGTGCGCGCAGGCGGTGGGGCGCTTGCAGCCCGAAGGGTGAATGTCATGTGCAACGCCCTTCAGCGAGAACCGCCTTCCACCCGACATGCCAGCGGCGTAGCGCCCTTCGCCGAGGGAATCGCGAGTACATTCCAGCGCTCGGCCAAGGTGCGTTCGACGCGGAAAGAAAATGACCGTGCCTCGGCGGGCATCTTCCCTTCAGAGAAGCCGATGGCTATCTCGAAACGATCCAATCCGAGGTTCCCCGCCTCCAGTCCTGAGCCATCTTCCCGCTTCACTCCGACGTAGATGACAGGGCGCTTCACGTCCACCTTTGACCTGGCAAGCTGGCGATCCAATTCAGCGCTGCGATCGAAGTACTGCATTCCTTCGTCCTTGGCGATAGAGCTGAGGGTCTGCTTGAACCGATTCACGCCCTCTTGGTCATGCACGCAGAACTGGATCATCTTGAAGGGCCGCTTTCCTACAGCCCATGCGCCGCCAGAGAATCCAAGTCCGACTCCAATCAGAAGTAGTGCTGTCAGGATCCTCACCATCATCAAGGCCCCAGTTTGCAGAGTGTGGCGGCCAACGTCGCCGCAGGGCCAAAAATCATGACCCCAGCCACATCTCCGCTCGGTCTTCTCAGGCGCCTTCCCCCGGATGAGGGAGACCTTGTCGGGGGTGAGGAATCTGGGCACGGAATATCTTTCAGGGCACTGCACCCGCCATCGGCAGATGCTCGATCCGCCATGTCCTGGCGTAGATGAGAATTACGCTTCCGGTCGAGGTAGTCTCGATACGGAAACACTTCAGGCCGGACAACGGATAGCCGACCGCCTTCCAACGATCAAGAAGATGAGCAAGCCCCGGCTCGTCGTCCTCGACCCTGGCGAACTCTATTCCCTCCTCCCCCAGTACGCCGAAGTTCATGAGCGCCGAGCACCCGTAGGCTTCCGAGAAGCAGACGGTTGCCTGCCGGCCGTCCGGCCAGCGCACGTGGACCTTTACCTCGTCGCATACGCCAGGTTTGCTCCTATCAATGTTGATGGCCAGCAACGTGGCGTCACACCATTCGAGAGAGTTGAAATCTTGGTTCATCTACTGGAATCCACCAGATGCATACCACGGTGGTGCGACCTCGTCCGCCCCTTCCTCTCTCTCACCACTCCTGAAGCTCCCCAAGGTTGAGATCCCGAGCATAGGAGCGCCGACTACTGATCAGCACCGGCTTGGATGCGAACCTCCGGCCGTCCGTGCATTCAACGGTGAATTGGTAGCTCTGGGGTTCCGGCCCTGCAACGACCATCATGGGGACCGAGAATGTGCTTCCAACCGGTTTCGACGAAACTACACCTTCGCCCTCCCCGAGCATGCTCAGCTCACAATCGAGAGCGCGAACGTCACCCTGACCTGGCGGCACGCTTCCCGAGACGCACAGGATCATATCGCCACCCAATGTTGCACAGCCGGCCAGAACCAGACCGGCCATGACAGCTGCGGCACACCTCACCTTTGGCATCCTCGGATCCTCAGTACGCACTGCGACGTCTCACGCCGATAACCATTCAGGCACGCACCAACCTCATCAATAGATACCCGCCATGATACGAAGGTAGTCGTCGAGCGAATCCACCCGCCGATTGACTGCAATACCCCGTTCTTTCGCGAGCGATTGAAGCTCGAATATTAAAACTCCATATCCCGAGTCCCAGCCATCAGCTTCACCAGGCGACAGTTCCTTCGAAAATCGATCTCCAGGACGGAGCTTCCCGGAGGGCAAACGAAGCTCGTCTGCAACATGCTCCAGCAGCTCCACTACGGTTTCCTGATCCAGGCCACTGTCCGCATAGTATTGGTCATAGAAGCCAGTTGGCGACAGCGCCTCTCTTTCTCTCATTTTTTCTTTCATTTCCATTCGCCTCCATCCACCGCCTGCGCTGCAGCCACAATAGAGCATGGAGCCGACATCCCAGAACCCCTCCCATACAGTCGTCAACACGGCCACGCGCCCCAGGACCTGCCGGAACCTGCGATGCTCTGACAGCGCCTTCCCATTCGCGAACATGGCCAGTGGCGAGGTCAATGTGACCCATGCCCGACCTCGACGCTCGGCCGGAAAGTAGCGAATCAGGCACCGGGAAAGGACATCGCAAAGTGCCAGCCACGCATTTCGCTTCCCAGGCGAGACCGCCCAGCCACTTATAGCGCTATTCCGCTGTAAACAAGGCCCAGCTCTTCATCGCGCATGACCCAGCGGCCAACATTTCCCTCCGGACACAGATAGAACTTGCCGCCATGGCTTGACGCTCGCGACCACGCGTTGCGGGCAAACTGAGGAAATCTCCGCATGACTCGCGCGTCGGACATCTCCGGCCTGCTCACCAGCCTACATTCTTCGGGCAAAGCAAGAACCCCGCTGGTCAGGCGGAAAACCAGCCACGATTCATTTGTGTCCATGTCGTGCGACTCGCGTATGTTGACTGCATCCTCTGGCAACCATGAAGGCAACCATTTCGATTCACCGATTGCTTGCCTTGAGACGGCTTGATTGCGGTCTGCATACTCTGTGCTGGCAACTTCCATGCAACCAGAAAGTGCGATTGACAGCGTCACGATTGGGAGCAGCTTGGGAGCGTACATCTGAGGCATCCGAGTCATCAGTAAGGGGAGTTTCCACCGGGTCGATAGCTCCCGCACATCTGCGAGCAACTCCCCGTACGGCTCATTTGCCCAGATGATCGTCCGAGGCGGATTGCCAGCTGATCCGCAGCGGAGTCAGCGGTGGAGTCGCCCTTGATGTTTTGATCGAACCACTATAGTTGTAAAACAACCCGCTCGCATCCGTGGCTGCTGGCCCGGGAAGCGCAACGCCAGTTCGAACGCCACACCATCGCCATCCGGATCGGCACTCGGAATCTGGCTGCCGAACACCTCGCTCTTGTTGCTCCACTCCCAGATCGCCACATCGCGCACCGGATCGATCACCACGTGCGGTGTGCCCAGATGATCTGGCTGCAAGTAGGCAAGTTCCAGCACGCCGATATCCGGCACATGATCAGCGCCACCGGATAGTTGTCCAGCGAGATGGCCTGCCGCTGCGCCTGGCCGATGGCTGAATAGGTGCCCAGCTACTGCCCAGCCTCATCGTACGGGGCGATCTGGGCTTCGCCACCGGCCGGGAGCGCAGCATGCGCGGCGAGCGGCGAGCGGCGAGCGGCCGGAGTGCACTTGGAAACAGTGCCGAATTCATCTTCGGACAGATTGCCGGTTCAGGCCGTCATGGCTTGAAGACGATCAATTCACACGTCCCCTCTACATCCGCACCTCTCTGCCAATCAGAGAAGTGGCGATGCTCCCATGCATCGTTACTTTCCATCTCCTGAGCACACTCAGTCAGGAACGCGGCAAGGAGGCGCGCTTCAGCTGGCCGGACTTGCAGAACCACCTCCTCTAGCCGGCCGGGGTCATCAACGAGCTGTCTTTTCCCGTAAATCTTCATCTATTTCATGCCCCTTCGTTTCCTTCCACTATGACTTCTCCGCCGAAAGCCTTGAATATGTCGCATTTGACTGGATCACCACGCTCGCATCCCTCGCGAGCAATTTGTTTGGCTACATTCAGAGCTCCGCCGCACATCGAGAGCGAAAATCCCTTCCCCCGAAGGAACTGCTTGACTCTATCAGAAAGGCCCGCCGGATCCGTCCCGTGACTCCCACTTCCGTCCTGGTTCACGATGATTTCCTTACAGCCTCTCGCGCAAACGTGGGCGTGACGTTGTTGGCCCTCAACATGCGGATTATCCACTCGAACAGTGGTCGGGCGCCCACCAGTAACTTTCTCGGTTCTGCCCGAGTTCGCTAACCCGTGTGGATCTACTCCCGGAAGGGGATCTCCCTCAACGTAAGCGAAGGTACTTATTCCCCCCTCCAATCCAATCGGATCACTTTGCGAATAGCGCCCCACAGCCGGGTCGTACTCGCGCTGGTAGTTGTAGAACAACCCACTCGCATCCGT
>NZ_KV791392.1:0-18220 GCF_001807895.1 Stenotrophomonas sp. HMSC10F07 | reverse complement strand
GTGCACAACGGCGGCGCAGTGCACAACGGCGGCGGTCACGGCTTCCGTTAGAATCGGCGGTTCTCGAACCTGCAGGACCGTTCAATGCAGCTGTCTTCCGTACGTGCCGTGATCACTGGCGGCGTCTCCGGCCTCGGCCTGGCCGTGGCCCAGCACCTCGTCGCCCAGGGCGGCAAGGTGGCCCTGTTCGACCTCAACGACGCCAAGGGCGCCGCCGCCATTGCCGGGCTGGGTGCCGACAAGGCCCGCTATTTCAACGTCAACGTCAGCGATGAAGCGGCCGTCTCGGCAGCCATCGACCAGGCCCACGATTTCCTCGGCGGCCTGAACGTGGCGATGAACTGTGCCGGCATCCTCGGCGCCGGCCGCGTGCTGGGCAAGGACGGCCCGATGCCGCTGGCCGGCTTCCAGGGCACGGTGATGGTCAACCTGGTCGGCAGCTTCAATGTCGCCAAGGCCGCGGCCAACCGCATGCAGCACAACGAGGCCGGCACCGACGGCGAGCGCGGCGTCATCATCAACACCGCCAGCATCGCTGCCTATGAAGGCCAGATCGGCCAGGCCGCCTATGCCGCCAGCAAGGGCGGCGTGGTCTCGATGACGCTGCCGATGGCGCGCGAACTGTCGCGCTTCGGCATCCGCGTCAATACCATCGCCCCGGGCGTGTTCTGGACGCCGATGGTCGATGGCATGCCCGAAGCCGTGCAGCAGTCGCTGGCCGCCTCGATCCCGTTCCCGTCGCGCCTGGGCAAGCCGGAAGACTTCGCCAGCCTGGTCGGCTTCATCCTTGGCAACACCTACCTCAACGGCGAGACCATCCGCCTGGACGGCGCTACCCGCCTCGCTCCGAAGTGATTCCCCCGGGCGCCGGGACGGCGCCCTCCCCCAACGACCTAGATCACCATGAAAGCCAACGACATCAAGAAGGGCAACGTCGTCGAGTACAACAACGGCGTGTACCAGATCCGCGACATCGAGCGCAGCTCGCCGCAGGGTCGCGGCGGCAACGTCCGCTTCCGCTTCATCATGTACAGCGTGCCGGGCGGCAACAAGCTCGACGCCAGCTTCGATGCCGACGACAACCTGGTCGAGGTCGAACTGCTGCGCCGCCAGTCCACCTATTCGTACAAGGACGGCGATGCCTTTGTGTTCCTGGATGACGAGGACTACACCCCGTACACCCTGGATGCGGACGTGATCGGCGATGACGCCGGTTACATCACCGACGGCCTGACCGGCATCTACGTGCAGGTGATCGACGAGCAGCCGGTGGCGATCCAGCTGCCGGCCTCCGTGGTGCTGGAAGTGATCGAGACGCCGCCGGAACTGAAGGGTGGCACCGCCACCAAGCGCCCGAAGCCGGCCAAGCTCAACACCGGCATCGAGATCATGGTGCCGGAGTACATCGTCAACGGCGAGCGCGTGCTGGTGAACACCGCCACCGGCGAATTCGCCGGCCGTGCCGACTAAGCACCCTGCGCCGATCGCCTGTCGATCGCTGCCTGCGGCAAGTTCGCCGCAGGCAGCAAGCAGCGCATCGCTGACAGTAGTTGTGTAGAGCCGGGCCCGTGCTCGGCTGCGGTGGGTTGGACAGGTACTGCAGCCGAGCGTAGGCTCGGCTCTACAGGTAACTTACGGCTGCTTCGCGCCGAAATTGCCGCAGCCGTGGTACTGGCGGGTACCGACGGTCAGCATCACCTTCGCCTCGAACGCCTCCCCGCTCATATCGTCCTGGCAGGTAGTGCGCTGGAAACTCAGCTTGACGTCGGTACCATCGGACGCCTTGCCGCTCCAGCCGTCGGCACCCTTGGTTGGCTTGGCCACGTCAAAGCGGCGCTCGCCATAGTCAACTTCCACCTGCAGGCCCGGCATATCGCCATCGACGACTGCAAGCCATCCGGGTTCATTGCCGGTGGCACGGAACGCGGCATTGCCGGCGCTGCCATCGCCTTCGGTGGCTTCCACCGCATGGCACTCGCGATCCGGCTCGCCCTTCAGGCTCAGCAGGCCATCATTGCTGCCCTTGGTCCAGAAGCTGTTGCCGAGGCCATCGCTGTACTTGGCGCCGGATGCCGCGCGCTCGGAAGTCATGGCGAAGCTACGCTCGCCGATCACCAGCGTGGCAGCATCCTCGCCATTGAAGGTCGCGCCCACACTCAGATCACCACACTGGTAGGCGGTCTCGCTGCCACCTTCCGTGTTGGCGCTCGGCTGCAGCGTGGCAGGCGGGGCGTCATTGCTGCCCGCCGCGGGTGCCTGGGCCGGTTGGCACGCGGCCAGGACCAACCCCAGGGAGGCTGCCAACAGACTGGGAACTACACGCATGGCTCGACTCCTTGTCGACACTACAGGAATGCTCGACCCTACCACCTCGCGGTGAGCGGGGCCTGAAAACGGCCTGACCGCACTCATGCGGCCAGCACCGCCATCGACAGCAGCTGCGCGCCACTGCCGCCGGAACTGCAGGTCCAGACCCGCAACAGGCGCAACTTCACTTCGCGCTCGCGGCCCTGCTGCCAGACCGACATCCGCACGTTGCTGGACAGCAGTGCCAGCCGACCACACAGCAGCGTTTCAACGGCGTGCAGCTGCAGGCCTCGCACCTGCAGGCTACCCGCCAACCAATCACCCAGCCACGGCAGATCGAGCATGCGGCCACCGTGGCCGTCCATCATGAACAAGGCTGGCGATACCAGCGCGTTCAACGCATCGTGATTGTTCTCCAGCAGCGCTGCGCACAGGCGCTGTTCCAGCGCCATCAACTGCTGCTCATGCAGATCTTCAACGATGTTCCGTTCCATCCACGGTTCCTCCCGGCATCGGCCGGCGCCTGCGCAGGCGCTGCGCGATCCACTGCCGCGCGCCCTGCACCACTACATAGAAGACCGGCACGAAGAACACCGCCAGCACGGTCGCACTGACCATGCCGCCGAACACACCGGTTCCAATCGCCTGCTGGGTTTCCTTCGACGCGCCCTGCGCCAGCATCAGTGGCACCACGCCCAGCGCGAACGCCAGCGAGGTCATCACGATCGGACGCAGGCGCAGCCGCGCCGCCTCCAGCGCTGCTTCAACCAGGCCGCGCCCCTGCTGCTGCAGCTGCCGCGCGAATTCGACGATGAGGATCGCGTTCTTCGCCGACAGCCCGATCACGGTGATCATGCCGACCTTGAAGAACACGTCGTTGGGCATGCCGCGCAACAGCACCGCGGCGACCGCGCCAAGCAGGCCCAGGGGCACCACCAGCAGCACCGCCAACGGAATCGACCAGCTCTCGTACAGCGCGGCAAGCACCAGGAACACCACCAGCATCGACAACAGCAGCAGCCACGGCGCCTGCGCCCCCGACTCACGCTCCTGCAGCGACTGGCTGGTCCATTGCAGGGCGAAGCCGGACGGCAGCTTTTCGGCCAACCGCTCCATCTCCGCCATGGCCTGGCCGGTCGACACGCCAGAGGCCGGGGCGCCGGACAGGTTCAGCGCCGGGAAACCAAGATAGCGTTGCAGCTGCAACGGCGCCTCGGTCCAGTGCGGGGTGACCAGCTCGGACAACGCCACCATGCCGCCCTCGCTGTTGCGCACGTACAGCTTCAGCACGTCTTCCAGCTCCATCCGGTGCGGCGCATCGGCCTGCAGGATCACCTGCTGCAGCCGTCCCTTGTTGGGGAAGTCGTTGACGTACTGCGAGCCCATGGCCGCCGACAGCGTGCTGCTGATGTGCTCGAAGCCCACGCCCATCGCCTCGGCCTTGGCGCGGTCGATCTCCAGCCGCACGCTGGTGCCGGCTGGCAGGCCATCGGCATGCACCTCCGACAGCAACGGGCTGGCTTCGGCCAGCTTCAGCAGCTGCTGCAGGGCTGCGCGCAGTTCGGCCTGGCCCTGCCCGGTACGCGCCTGCAGGGCCAGCGAGAAGCCGGAGGAACGACCCAGGCTGTCGATGGCCGGCGGCATCACGCTCATCACCTCACCCTCGGCAACCGTGGCCATCGCCTGCTGTGCGGCCTCCACCTCACCGGCCGCGGTTGCGCCTGCGCGCTCACCCCAGTCCTTCAGCATGGTGTAGGTCAGCGCCGCACTCGGGCCGGAACCGGAAAAGCTGTAGCCGAGGATCGACTGGTTGGAGCCGATGCCCGGACGCGAGGCCACGTGCCGTTCATAGGCTTCGACAACGGCCAGCGTACGCTCGGCCGTCGCCTCGGCCGGCAGCTGGATCGAGGTCATGAAATAGCCCTGGTCTTCTTCCGGCAGGAATGCACCCGGCAGCCAGTGCAGGCCCAGCAGCAACGCCGCCACCAGCGCGGCGAACACGCCCATCACCCGCCCGCTCCGCTGCAGCACCGACGCCACACCACGCTGGTAACGCCCGGTCATCCGCTCGAAACCCCGGTTGAAGGCGCCGAACAGCCCACCGCGACCGTGATGGCCGTGGGTGGCCTGGCGCAGCAGGGTCGCGCACAGCGCCGGCGTCAGGCTCAGGGCCAGCAGCGCCGAGAACAGGATCGACACCGCCATCGCCACGGTGAACTGGCGGTAGATCGCGCCCACCGAACCGCTGGCCAGCGCCATCGGGATGAACACCGCAGTCAGCACCAGGGTGATGCCGATCACTGCGCCTGTCAGTTCACGCATCGCCTTGATGGTGGCCTCGCGCGGCGGCAGGCCCTCCTCGGCCATGATCCGTTCCACGCCCTCGACCACCACGATCGCATCGTCGACGATGATGCCGATCGCCAGCACCATGCCGAACATGGTCAGCACGTTGATCGAGAAGCCCAGCGCCAGCATCACCGCGAACGTACCCAGCAGCGCGATCGGTGCGACCAGCGCCGGGATCAGCGTGTAACGCCAGTTCTGCAGGAACAGGTACATCACCGCGAACACCAGCAGCATCGCCTCCAGCAGGGTCTGCACTACCTTCTGGATCGAGATCTTCACGAACGGCGCGGTGTCGAACGGGATGCTCGCTTCCACCCCGCGCGGCAGCAGGGGCGCCAGCTCAGCCATGCGCTCACGCACCGCCGCAGCGGTACGCACCGCGTTCGCGCCCGGGCGCAGCTGCACGCCGGCGGCGGTGGCTGGATGGCCGTCCTCGCGGGTGCCCCAGGCATAGCTCTGCGCGCCCAGCTCGACGCGGGCGACATCACCCAGCACCACCCGTGAACCGTCGGCGCCGGCACGCAGTACGATCGCCGCGAACTGTTCGGGCGTGGACAACTGGCCGTCGGCACTGAGCGGCACGGTGATGCGCTGGCCTGCAACACCCGGCGAATCACCAATGCGTCCTGGCGAAATCTCCAGATTCTGCTGCTCGATCGCGGTTGCCACATCGCCCATGGTCAGGCCGTAGCCGGTCAACCGGGTCGGGTCCAGCCACACGCGCATCGCCTGCTCGGCACCGAACAACTGCACGCGGCCGACGCCATCGATACGGCGCAGCTCTTCGATGATGTTGCGCGCCATGAAATCGCCCAGCGCGGCCTCGCTGACGCTGGCATCGGGCGAACGCAGGCCGACCAGCATCAGGAAGCCGGAATCAGCGGTCTCCACGAACAGGCCGCTCTGGCGCACGCTGCGCGGCAGCCGTGGTTCGATCGCCTTGATCCGGTTCTGCACGTCCACCTGCGCCAGCTCCGGATTGGTGCCGGGCTTGAAGGTGGCAGTGATCGACGCTTCGCCGGACGTGTCCACCGACGACTCGAAGTACAGCAGGTGCTTGACGCTGGACAGCTCGCGCTCGATCAGGCCAACCACGGCATCATTCAGCGTCTGCGGGCTGGCACCCGGGTAGCTGGCATAGATGCTGACGCTGGGCGGGGCGACTGCTGGATAGCGCTCCACCGCCAGCCGCGGGATCGCCAGCACGCCGGCCAGGATGATGAAGATCGCCAGCACCCAAGCGAACACCGGGCGATCGATGAAGAAACGTGCCATGTTGGATTTTCCTGGAGGGACCGGCCCGGAACAGGCTCAGCCCTTGCTGCCGGCCTGTACTGCACCGGCGCTGGCAACCGGCATCTGCCAGTCGCGCGCATCGACCACCACGCCTTCCTGCAGGCGCTCCTGGCCCTCGACCACCACTTTCTCGCCGGCCTTCAAGCCCGTGCGCACCAGCCACTGGCGATCGACACTACCGTCCACTTCCAGCGTGCGGATCACCGCCTTGCCGTCGGCGCCGATCACCCAGGCATAGGCCTGGCCACCGGCGCTGCGCAGCACCGCCTGCTGTGGCACGGTCAATGCACTGGCGGGCGCGCCACGTGGCACCCTCGCGCGCACGTACATGCCGGGCAGCAGCTGCCGCTGCGGGTTGTCAACCAGGATGCGCAGGATCACGTCACCCGTCCGCGCATCGACATTGATGCCGGAGAACAGCAGCTGCCCGCGCTCGGGCAGCGGCTTGCCGGCCGCACCGATGATCGTCACCGGCAGCTCGCCATCACCGGCGGCACTGCGCTGCAGCGACTCCAGCTGCGCCGCCGGTTGGCGCACATCAACGTAGACCTGGTCGATCTGCTGCACCACCGCCATCGGCTCGGCATCAGCCACGCCGACCAGCGCACCTTCGGTCACCAGCGCCTGGTCGATACGGCCGGCAATGGGTGCACTGACCGTCGCGTAACGCAGATCGAGCTGGCGACGGGACAGGATCGCGCGCGCTTCGTTCACTGCGGCACGGGCCTGCTCGTATTCGGCGATGGCATCGTCGCGATGCTGTTGGCTGACCGCCTGTGCGGCGGCCAGCGCATGCAGGCGCTGCGATTGCACGCGGCTGCGGCCCAGCGCGGCCTCACTGCGCTGCAGGGCAGCCAGCGCCGAATCGACGTCGGCCCGGAACGCGGCCGGGTCGATCTGGAACAGGGCCTGGCCGGCGCTCACTTCGGCCCCCTGGTCGAACAGCCGGCGCTGCACGATGCCGCCCACCTGCGCACGGATCTGCGCGGTGCGCACGGCGGCCACGCGGCCGGGCAGTTCGTCGTCACGCTGCACCACCTGTGGGCCGACGGTGATCACGCTGACACGCGGTGCGGCTTCGGGAGGGGCTTCGGGGGTTGAGCAGGCCGTCATGGCCAGGGCGAGGGCCGCGATCAACGCGACCGGAGTCCTGAAGGTTCTCATTGCTGTGCACAATGCCGCGCAGGCGGCGGATAGGTTCTGAAGCGCGCAGTGTGCGTGGCAATGATGGGGTTTCGATGGAGGAACTGTGGAGATACGATGGAGGCAAGCACCTTTCGGCCCCGCCCCTGCATGCATGCCTCCCCCGCCCTCGCCGCCCTCGTCCTGATCGTCGAGGATGAGGCCGAGATCGCCGATATTCTCAGCGCCTACCTGGAACGCGAAGGATTGCGCACGCTGCGCGCGGCCGATGGCCATGGCGCACTGGACCTGCATCGCAGCGCCCGCCCCGACCTGGTCCTGCTCGATGTACAGCTGCCACGCCTGGATGGCTGGAGCGTGCTGACCCAGTTGCGCCAGCGTGGTGAGACGCCGGTGATCATGCTGACCGCGCTGGACCAGGACCTCGACAAGCTGACCGCGCTGCGCATGGGTGCCGACGACTACGTGGTCAAGCCGTTCAACCCGGCCGAGGTAGCGGCGCGCGTGCGCGCGGTGCTGCGGCGTACGCTGCGCGCCTCGCGCGTGGACGCGCCCACTGCGCTGCGCGTCGGCCCGCTGCTGATCGACTCGGCCACCCACGCCGTGCACGTGGAGGGCGAAGGCTACAGTCACGAAGTGCTGCTCACGCTCACCGAGTTCAAGCTGCTGCACTGCATGGCGCTGGCACCGACCCGCATCTTCAGCCGCAGCGAGCTGATGCACGAATGCCTGCCGGAAAGCGAAGCGCTGGAGCGCACTGTCGACAGCCATGTCAGCAAGCTGCGCCGCAAGCTGGACGAAGTGGGCATGGTCAATGTTCCGGCCAGTGTGCGCGGCGTCGGCTACCGGTTGATGGCTGACCGCTGATGGCCCGACTGCGCCGTTCCGGGCTCAGCCGCCACATCATCGTCTCGATGTCGCTGATGGTGATCGGCGTCATCGTGATGATGATCCTGTCGTCGTGGCTGCTGTACGCGGTGCTGGTCGAGTTCTTCCCCGGAAGTACCGAAGAGCCGGAAAGCTGGTTGCCGACCGGGCCGGAGCTTGCATGGATGGTGGGCGTGATCCTGACCGGCCTGGCGCTGGCCATCGCCGCCTCGTTCCGCCTCGCCCACCGCATCCTGTCGCCGTTGAATTCGCTGGTGGACAGCGTGCGTGCCCTCGCCAGCGGTGACCTCGGGGCCCGCGCCAGCGTCGAGGAGAATTCGCCGGGCGAAGTGGCGACCCTGGTTGAAGACTTCAATGCGATGGCGCGCCGCCTGCAGCACATGGAGAGCGAGCGCGCGATGTGGCATGCGGCCATCGCACATGAGCTGCGTACTCCGGTGACGATCCTGCGCGGCCGCCTGCAGGGACTGGCCGAGGGCGTGTTCCATCCGGACGAGTCGCAGTTCCGCAGCCTGCTCGCCCAGGTCGAAGGGCTGTCCCGCCTGATTGAAGATCTGCGCGTACTGAGCCTGTCCGACAACGCACGGCTGGACGTGCGTCGCGCACGCACCGACGTGGTGGCCGAGGTGCATTCGGTGATGACGCTGGTCGACCCGCAGTTCCGCGCTGCGGGCTTCGTGCTGGAGCTGGAAACCAGCCGCGAGGAACACAACGCGCACTGTGATCCCACGCGCCTGCGCCAGGCGCTGCTGGCGCTGCTGGAAAACGCCCGTCGCTATGCCAGCCCAGGCAAGGTGCGGATCGCCGTGCATGACACGCCGGGCCATGTGCAGGTGGCCATCGAGGATGAAGGCCCGGGCATTGATCCGGGACTGCATGCCGACATCTTCACTCCGTTCATGCGCGCCGACGGCTCACGTTCGCGCCAGGGCGGTGGCAGCGGGCTCGGCCTGGCGGTGGTCAAGGCCATCGCCGATGCACATGGCGGCCATGCCTACTGCACGCCCGGCAGCTGCGGCGGCAGCCGTTTCGTCATCGAACTGCCGCGCCAGTAGCCGGACCAGCGGCCTGCGTGCGCAGGTGTGCCCCCAGCGCGGCCAGATTGGCGTCGATCGCATCCATTTCCTCACGCTGCCGCGCCGGCAACTGCTGGCGAAGCTGCACACGCAATGCCTGCCATGCCGGTACCGCCTGCGCACTGGCAGTGGTCACGGCCGCAGACAACAGTACCTGCTCGTCGCCCAGAGGCAACCCATAGCCGCCGTCCTGCAGCAGCGTCCCTGGGCGCAACCACTGCCCACTCTGCGCCAGCAGGCCGCGCAGGCTGCGGGTTTCCGCGCTGTCCGCAGCAGCCAGCAGCTGCCGCTTGAGCACATCGCGTGCCCGCAGCTCGGCACGCCGCTGTGCGGCCTGTTCCAGCAACAGCAGGCCGGCACTGGCGCGCAGGTCGCCCTTCAGCAGCCACGGTGCCCGTTGTTCCGCCGGCAGCTTCAACCAGCCGCGCACATCGCGGGCGGGCAGGCTCAGCTGGGTCGCCGCCACTGTGAACAACTGCTGGTAGTGGTCGCGCGCGGAAGCGAAGTAATAGCCCTGTGCCTGCGCGGCGTTGCGGTCCGTGAGTACCCGCTCGTCGAGCATGCCCAGCCGCGCCAGCCGGCGCTTGAGACCGCGCGGACTCAGCTGGGCCAGCCCGGCCTCGCCCAGCCGCGGCACTCCGGCCTGCAGCAGCTTGGCGGTCTCCACCGCACAGTTGTTGCTGACGAAGTAATAGCGCCCGTCATAGCTCCAGTGCACCTGGGCGGTGCGCTCGAGCAGGCTGGCGATCTCATCGCGCTGCAGCCGCAATGGCAGCGACTGCAGGCCGCGCAGTTCGACCTTGGTGTACTCGTCCACCACCTGCTGCAGCGGCAGCACGAACAGCCGCGACGGGTAGCCGCCGGTCAAGCCGCGCCAGTTGGATATCTGCACGTCGCCCACGAACGCGCGGAAGGACAGCACGCGGTGGTGTTCAAGATCCAGCCTGCAGTCCGGTCCCGGTGCGCGCCCGGGCCTGCAGATCACCAATCGCAGCATGCTGTGGCCCCAGCGGCTCATTGGCTGCGCGCTGCCTTCGGCGAACAGGTAATCCACGGCGTAGACACGCGCGGGGTCGAGCTGCAGCAGCGATGCCGCCCCCTCTTCCGATTCGGCCTGCAGCAATGGCAACGCGGTCGCGCAATGCGACTGCGGCAGCGATGGCGGGGTTCCGAAATGGGCCTGGTACCACCGCGCCAGTGCCGGGCGCCGGCAGGCGAACTCGCTGTCGAGCACGAAATGCTCGGCGTTCACTGCCAGGTACTCGGCCGGGTCCTTCAGTTCATACGCATCGGGGCTGCGGTCACGGAAGTCGTTGTCGCCACGGCCGAGATGCCAGGGCTTGCGCTGCCAACCCGCGAGGTCACGCCATCGCATGCTCTGCGACCAGTTCGCACCGCCACGGTCGGCGACGTGCGTCAGTTCGTGTACCAGCGCGCTGCGGCGTGCGCGCCGGGCGCCCGGCGCACTGTCGCCCAGCAGACTCCGGCGCAGCGCGATACGGCCAGCGAAGGTGCGGCCATGCACATCGGCCGGCAGGTCATCCGTCCAGCGCACCCGCACCTGCGCCGGCAACGCAGCCAGCAGGCCGTCCGGCAATAGTGACTGCACATCGGCCAGGGTCTGGCTGGCGAGCCGCTGCTGTGCCGGATCGAGACCGGACGGATCAAGCTGCAGGCGTTCAGCTGCAGGCGCGACGTGGGCGGTCAGCAGTAGAGCCACGCCAAGCGTGGCGGCGTTCCGTGCAGATGTCATGCAGTTGCCGGCCAGCGGCCGGCACTACCCGAAGGCCGGATCAACGGGCCAACAGCGCGCGGGCCAGTTCCAGGTCGCTCTGCAGCTGTGCGGTGGCGCTCTGCTCACGCAGGTGGACCAGCGCGGCCTGCAGGCGGGCGCCACGGATCTGGCCGTCGCTGGCAACGAACGCAGCGGCATCGTCGCGCGCGGCCAGCACCACCTTGTCATCACCCGAGCTGCTGCCCGAGGAGCCGGAGGAAGCGCCGGTGGCCGAACCGGCCGAGGTGCCGGCGAAGCTGGAAGCGAAGCCGGCCAGCGGCAGGGACAGCAGGGCGAGCAGCAGAAGCTTACGGGTCATCGGTTCGAAGCCGGTTGTGAGGATGCGTGGAGCGTAACGGGTGCGTGAAGGATTTGCCCGGCTCAGGCGTCGAACAGCTTGCCGGGATTCAGCCGCGCTTGGGGATCGAACGCGCGTTTGACCGCCTTCATCAGCGCGATTTCGGCCGGGCCGCGGGTGCTGTCCAGGTAGCCCTTCTTGACCAGGCCGATGCCATGCTCGGCCGAGATGCTGCCATCGAAACGCGCCAGCACCTGCGCCAGCAGCTTGGTGACGTGCTCGCACTGCGCCACGAAATCGGCGTCACTGGTGTCGTCGGGCTTGAGCACGTTGATGTGCAGGTTGCCGTCGCCGATGTGGCCGAACCAGACCACGTCGAAGTGCGGGTAGGCTTGCCCGATCAGTGCCTGGGTCTCTGCCAGGAACGCCGGCATCGCCGAGATCCGTACCGAGACGTCGTTCTTGTAGGGTTTGTAGCGCGCCAGCGATTCGGTGATGCCTTCGCGCAGGCGCCACAGCTGGGCGGCCTGGGCGTCGCTGGCACTGATCACCCCGTCGCTGACCCAGCCGTTGCCCATGCAGTCCTCGAAGGCCGCCATCGCCGCCGCTTCCTGCGCTTCGTCGTTGGCGGCGAACTCGGTGACCACGTAGTACGGGTGCACCTCGTCGAATGGCGCCTGCGCACCGTGCGCCAGCACATGCTCCAGCGCGCGGTCGGTGAAGAACTCGAAGGCCTGCAGCTGCAGGCGCGCGCGGAACGCGGCGAACACCTGCATCAGCACTTCGAAGCTGGGTACTGCCAGAAGCATCACGTTGCTGGCCGGCGGCGGGTCGGTCAGCTTCACGGTGGCTTCGACGATCACGCCCAGCGTGCCCTCCGAACCGATCAACAGCTGGCGGAAGTCATAGCCGCTGGAGTTCTTGATCAGGCCCTTGTTGAGCTCGAGCAGTTCGCCACTGGCGGTGACCACCTTCAGCCCGGCGATCCACTCGCGGGTGTTGCCGTAGCGGATCACTCGGATGCCGCCGGCATTGGTGGCAATGTTGCCGCCGATCGTGCACGAGCCTCGCGCGGCGAAATCCACCGGGTAGATCAGGCCGTGGTCCAGCGCGGCGTTGTGCACGGCCTCCAGCGGCATGCCGGCCTGCACCACCAGGGTGCGATCGACCGCGTCGTAGTCCAGCGCCCTGTTCATCCTCTCCAGGCTGAGCACCAGCTCGCCGTTGGCCGCCACCGCGCCACCCGAGAGGCCGGTGCGGCCGCCCGACGGCACCACCGCCACGCCCTCGGCGGCACTCCAGCGCATCACCGCCTGTACCTCCTCGACCGTGGCCGGCAGTGCGATCGCCAGCGGCGCCGGCGTCCAGCGCCGGGTCCAGTCGCGCCCGTAATGCTCCAGGTCGGCCGGGTCGGTCTTCAGCTTCAGGCCGGGACAGGCCTGCTGCAGCGAGGCAATGCGGGAATCGGTCATGACGGTCCAGCGCGGGGCGTGAAGAACGGGCAAGCGTGCCAGCGGCACGCGCCAGCGTCCAGCCCTGCAGACAGGCAGATAGCTACGGATGCAACCAATTGCGCACTGCACCATGAGCGCCGTGATCTGGCATAGTGGTTGGCCCCTGTCCCACTGGCCGTGTTGCCCCATGTCGCCGAAGAAGACCTCGTTCCCGAAGCAGGATATCCGCGTGCTGTTGCTGGAGGGGGTCAGCCAGACCGCCGTGGAGGTGTTCAGCGCCGCCGGCTACAGCCAGATCGAGGCACACACCAAGGCGCTGCCCGAGGACGAATTGAAGGCGCGCATCGCCGAGGCACATATTGTCGGCATCCGTTCGCGCACCCAGCTCAGCGCCGAGGTGCTGGCCGAGGCGAAGCGCCTGATCGCGGTGGGCTGCTTCTGCATCGGCACCAACCAGGTGGACCTGGACGCGGCCGAACTGGCCGGCATCCCGGTGTTCAATGCGCCCTATTCCAATACCCGCAGCGTGGCCGAACTGGTGATCGCCGAGGCGATCATGCTGACCCGCGGCATCCCGCAGAAGAACGCCGAATGTCATCGCGGCGGCTGGTCGAAGTCGGCCAGCGGCAGCCATGAAGTGCGTGGCAAGACGCTGGGCATCATCGGTTATGGCCACATCGGCACCCAGGTCGGCGTGCTGGCCGAATCGCTGGGCATGCAGGTGATCTTCCACGACGTGGAAACCAAGCTGGCGCTGGGCAATGCGCGTGCCGCGGCCAGCCTGGACGACCTGCTGGCGCGCGCCGACATCGTCACCCTGCACGTGCCGGAGACGCCGGCCACGCAGTGGATGATCGGCAGCACCGAGCTGGCGAAGATGCGCAAGGGTGCGCACCTGATCAACGCCGCGCGCGGCACCGTGGTCGACATCGATGCGCTGGATGCTGCGCTGGCCAGCGGCCACGTCGGCGGTGCCGCGCTGGACGTGTTCCCGGTCGAACCGAAGGGCAACGGCGATATCTTCGAGTCGCCGCTGACCCGCCACGACAACGTGATCCTGACCCCGCACGTAGGCGGCAGCACGCTGGAAGCGCAGGACAACATCGGCGTGGAAGTGGCAGCCAAGCTGGTGCGCTACAGCGACAACGGCAGCACCCTGTCGGCGGTCAACTTCCCGGAAGTGACCCTGCCCGAACACGAAGACAGCCTGCGCCTGCTGCACATCCACCAGAACGTGCCGGGCGTGCTGTCCAGGGTCAACGAGATCTTCTCGCGCCACAACGTCAACATCGACGGCCAGTTCCTGCGTACCGACCCGAAGGTGGGCTACGTGGTGATCGACATCACCGCCAGCGAGGCACAGGCCGCCGCCGTGCGCGACGAGCTGGCCGCGATTCCGGGCACGCTGCGGACGCGCATCCTGTACTAGGTAAAAAGGGGACGGAGGGGATTAAGTCGTTTATGCATTAACGACTTAATCCCCTCCGTCCCCTTTTTTCAACGTGCCAGCCAGCGGCGCGCCATGCGCTGCATGGATTCATCCGATTCGGGGTCGGCCGCGACTTCCGTCACCGGCCGCCAGGCCAGGTCCAGCGATTCCTCGCTGAGCACGAAGGCCTCGCCACCCAGCGCCCGGATCACGAAACGCACGTCGTAGTGCCAGTGCCCCGGCACGTCCTTGCGCTCCGGAATCCAATGCTTGTCGATGTCGAAGATGGCCGGGTCTTCCAGTACCAGGCCGCTCAGCCCGGACTCCTCCTCGGCTTCCTTCAGCGCCACCTGCGCCAGATCACGGTCGCCGTCGGCGTGACCGCCCAGCTGCAGCCAGCGCTGCAGCTTTCGGTGATGGGTGAGCAGCAGGCGCTGGCCGTCGGCACTGACCAGCCAGCAGCTGGCGGTGAAATGCCCGGCCAGCCGTTCGCGACGGAACGGATCTTCTGGATCGTCCAGCAATGTGCCGAATTCGGCAGCCAGTGCGTCGTGGGCGGGCTCGCGGCGGGCATAGTCCCGCAACAGACCGCGCAGGCGATCATCAAGCACGGCAAGGGTTTCGGCGGTCTGGCGCATGAATGGGGGCGGTTCGGAAAAATACTGCTCATTATCGCCGTTCATTGTTGCGATTGCGCTTGTGCGTTGGCTTCAGCTTTGGCTAAGGTACAGCGGGCCGTTCGCACGGCCTTCACCATTCAAGGTTGCCGGCAACGTATCGGCGGCCCACCCCATCCGATCATTAGGAAGTACTGCATGCTGAAAGCTCTGTTGAGGGTCAAGCCGGTCCAGCCGGCCGGGCACGTCGATGCCGGCGAACCCATCGAAGGCAGCCTGGACGGCGAAGCCACGTTGAAACGGACCCTCACGGCTAAACACCTCATCCTGCTGGGCGTGGGTGCGGTGATCGGCGCTGGTATCTTCGTGCTGACCGGCCAGGCCGCGGCCAACCACGCCGGCCCGGCGGTAATGCTGTCGTTTGTGCTGGCCGGTTTCGCCTGTGCCCTGGCGGGCCTGTGCTACGCCGAGTTCGCGGCGATGATGCCGGTCTCCGGCAGTGCCTACTCCTACTCCTACGCCACCCTCGGCGAGGGCATGGCCTGGTTCATCGGCTGGTGCCTGGTGCTGGAGTACCTGTTCGCCTCGGCGTCGGTCGCGGTGGGTTGGTCGGCCTACCTGATCAGCTTCATCACCACCACGCTGCACATGCCCTTCCCGGACCTGCTCAGCGCCGCGCCCATCGCCTGGACCGGCAGCGAGTTCGTCTCTTCCGGCAAGCTGTTCAACCTGCCGGCGGTGCTGATCGTGGCGGCGGTGTCCGGCCTGCTGTACGTGGGCGTGACCCAGTCGGCGTTCGTCAACGCCATCATCGTGGCGATCAAGGTCACCGTCATCTGCCTGTTCATCGGCATCGGCGCGGCCCACATCGATCCGGCCAACTGGCAGCCCTTCATTCCGGAAAACACCGGCGTGCCGGGTGAGTTCGGCTGGAGCGGCATCTTCCGCGCGGCCACCATCGTGTTCTTCGCCTACATCGGCTTCGACGCGGTTTCCACCGCCGCCGGCGAAACCAAGGATCCCCAGCGCAACATGCCGATCGGCCTGCTCGGCTCGCTGGCCGTGTGCACCATCGTCTACATCATCGTCTGCGCGGTGCTGACCGGCATGATGCCGTACCACCTGCTGGGCACCGACAAGCCGGTGGCCACCGCGCTGGAGCCGTACCCGACCCTGTCCTGGCTGAAGACCCTGGTCGAGATCGGCGCCATCGCCGGCCTGTCCTCGGTGGTGCTGGTGATGATGATGGGCCAGACCCGCATCGCCTACACCATTTCCCGCGACGGCCTGCTGCCGAAGTTCTTCGGCAAGGTCCACGCTCGTTTCCGCACCCCCTATTGGGCCACGATCGTGGTCGGCGTGATCGCCGCCGCACTGGCCGGCCTGGTGCCGCTGAACGTGCTGGGCGAACTGGTGTCGATGGGCACCCTGTTGGCCTTCGCCACGGTCTGCATCGGCGTGCTGGTGCTGCGCTATACCAAGCCGGAGATCCACCGCCCGTTCCGCGTGCCGGCGGTGTGGATCATCTGCCCGCTTGGCGCTGCGGCCTGCCTGTTCCTGTTCTGGCAGGCGTTCGTGGTGCACTGGCACCTGTTCGTCGGCTGGACCGTGCTGGGCATGCTGATCTATCTCGGCTATGGCATGCGCAACAGCAAGCTGGCCAAGTCACCCTGATCCGCCTACGGGCCGGCCCTGTGCCGGCCCGTCCGTTTTCCCCGCGCGCCAGACACGGCGCGCTTCGACAAGACCACCAGACATGTTCAAGCAACTGTGGGCCACCAAGCACCCGCATGCCGCCCATGAAGACGCCAACGGCCTGAGCCTGCGCCGCCACCTCGGCCCTTGGGGCCTGACCGCCCTCGGCATCGGTGCCGTGATCGGCGGCGGCATCTTCGTCATCACCGGTCAGGCCGCCGCCAATCACGCCGGCCCCGCGATCATGCTGTCGTTCGTGCTGGCCGCCATCTGCTGCGCCTTCTGCGCGCTGGCCTACGCCGAGTTCGCCTCGATGGTGCCGGTTTCCGGCAGCGCCTATACCTATACCTACGCCACCTTCGGCGAACTGTCGGCCTGGTTCATCGGCTGGATGCTGGTGCTCGAATACGGCGTCTCTGCGTCGGCGGTGGCGGTCAGCTGGACCGGCTACTTCCTCAGCCTGCTCAGCCAGTTCGACATCCATCTGCCAGCGGCGCTGGTCAGTGCACCACTGGACGCACAGCTGCGTCCCACCGGTGCTATCGCCAACCTGCCGGCCGCTGCGCTGGTACTGCTGCTGACCTGGCTGTGCTACGTCGGCATCAGCAAGTCATCGGCAATGAACATGGCGATGGTCGTGCTCAAGACCGGCCTCATCCTGCTGGTCATCGTGGTCGGCTGGAAGTACGTGGACACCAGCAACTGGACGCCGTTCATCCCCGCCAACGAAGGCCCCGGCAAGTACGGTATGGAAGGCGTGCTGCGTGGCGCGGCGATGGTGTTCTTCGCCTACATCGGCTTCGAGGCGGTCTCGGTGGCGGCGCAGGAATCCAAGAACCCGCAGCGCGACATGCCGATCGGCATGATGCTGTCGCTGGTGGTCTGCACCGTGCTCTACATCGCGATGGCCGCGGTGATGACCGGCCTGGTGCCGTTCCAGCTGCTGGGCACCGACGAACCGGTGGTGACCGCGGTGGCCGCGCATCCGCAGCTGGGTTGGCTGCGCTGGGTGGTCGAGGTCGGCGCGCTGGTCGGACTGTCCTCGGTGGTACTGGTGATGATCATCGGCCAGCCGCGCATCTTCATGATCATGGGGCGCGACGGCCTGCTGCCGCCGGTGTTCACCAGGATCCACCCGAAGTACCGCACCCCGCACATCAACACGGTGATCACCGGCATCGGCATCGCGCTGCTGGCGGCGCTGTTCCCACTGGACATCCTTGGCGAGCTGACCTCGATGGGCACGCTGATCGCGTTCGCGGCGGTGTGTGCCGGCGTGCTGATCCTGCGCCGCACCCAGCCGGACCTGCCGCGCCCGTTCCGCATGCCGATGGCCTGGCTGATCTGCAGCCTGGGCGTGCTGAGTTGCCTTGCCCTGCTGTCGGCGATGACGATGCACAACTGGATGCTGATGGGCGTCTGGACCTTCGTCGGTTTCGTGATCTATTTCTGCTACGGCTTCAGGCACAGCCGGCTGCGGGGCAAGTAAGGTTTTGCATTGCAGGGCCTGCGGCCCTGCACCCGCCTTTGAAGCCGGAGCAACGGCAAGAGCGGGACTGTGGGTTTGGCGGGGAGGCATGGGTTCGCGGGGGACGCCGCAAGTACGTCCATGTAGCCTTGGCAGCCGCATCCATGCGGCTGACACCCCCGCGAACCCATGCCTCCCCGCCCCTGACAGTCTCCCGGCGCGTCCGGTAGATCCACGCCATGCGTGGATGAAGCGTTCCCGGAAGCGAATGTATCGGGACGAATTTCCTGTAGAGCCGAGCCATGCTCGGCTGCGAGCAAGCGCAGCGCCGCGACCCGCTTTTCGCTCTTCCTCCTTCACTCCGTGGCCGACCGCAAGGAACTGTCGGCGGCGGGGCGGGTGGGCCGTGCAGGGGCGTTGGCGCCA
>NZ_KV791391.1:0-20005 GCF_001807895.1 Stenotrophomonas sp. HMSC10F07 | reverse complement strand
CGGCCGGCACTACCAATACAGAGGCATCACGGCAGGCCGCGCCACCCCCCGATCGAGGCCAGCCGCCGGCACGACCGCTGTGCGATCAATCGCCGCCCTGCTCGGCGTTGGCGGCGCAGCTGAAGTTCTTGCGCTTGTCGACCAGGCGGCCCATCAGGCGGTCGCTCAGTGGCAGGGCATCACCATTGAGGCGCCAGTCGTAGATCACGCTGAAGGCCAGAACGCGGGCAACGTACTCGCGGGTTTCCTTGTAGCTGATGGTCTCGATCCACAGGTCCGGATCGAAGCCCGGGCGCTGGCCCTGCCAGCGTGCGGTCGGGGTCGGGCCGGCGTTGTAGGCGGCGATGGTCACGTACGGCAGACCGTCGTACTTGTTCATCAGCTGGCGCAGGTAGGCGGTGCCGATGGCAATGTTGGTGTCCGGGTCGTAGAGGCTGTCGGCGCCGCCGTAGCCGGTCAGGCCGATCGACTTGGCCACGCTGGCACCGGTGGCCGGCAGCACCTGCATCAGGCCCATGGCATTGGCAGGCGAGCGCGCACGCGGAGTGAAGGTACTCTCGGCGCGGATCTCCGCGGCCACCCAGGCTGGGTCGATCGCGTTGCGTGCCGATTCGCGGCGGATGGTGGCGTCGTGATGCAGCGGGAAGCGCAGGTCGTACAGGCGCTGTTCCTGCGGCTGCTTGCCGAGCGCGAACACGGCGCGGTCGAACCAGCCATTGTCCTGCGCCACGCGCACGGCGAGGCGGCGCTGGGTGTCATCGAAGCGCGACAGCGCGCTGTTCCATTCGGCCACGGCCCAGCCAGCGCGGTCGATCTGGTACAGCGCCATCGCGCGCTGGATGGCCGGGTCGCGCGCGATCACCGCCTGTGCCTGTGCGCTGTCGTTCGGCTTCCACGGGCACAGGGTGTAGCCCTGCTGCAGCTTGTCGGCGGCGAGGAAGCCGTGGAAGGTCGGCGCGCGCGCGGCCTCGCGGAACAGCGGCTGCGCCTGCTGGGCCTGGCCGGTCTTCTCCAGCATGCGGCCTTCGAAGTAGCGCCAGCGCGGGTCGCTGCGCTGCTTGCTGCCCATCTTGCGAATGGCGGTCAGCGCCGCCGGCCAGTCGCCGCGCGACATCGCTTCGCGCACGCGCCACTCGTGCAGGCGTTCGTCATAGGCCGACTCCGGCACCGCGTTGAGGCGACGTGCCGAATCGGGCAGATAGGAGGCCACTGTCCACAGCGCGATCTGGTACAGCACCTGGCCCTGCTGGTCGGCACTCAGGCCGAGCGTCTGGGCGTACTGCGGCAGCTGCTGCTCGGTGGCGCCGGGGTCGGCCTTGGCCAGCTTGGCCAGGCCATCGGTGGCGATGCGCCGGCTGCGCTCGTTGCGTGGCCAGTTCAGGGCGCTGGCATTGGGCTTGTCGACAAAGGCGGCGTAATTGTTCGCCAGCGCCAGGTCGGCGGCAGGCAGGCCGCGTGCAGCGCTGCGCATCACCGCCGGTTGCTGGGCATCGGCGGCGGCATCGATGCGTTCCCAGCGCAGGGCGTCGCTCAGGCCACCCTGTGCCTGCAGCACGGCAAAAACGGCATCACAGCCGTCCGGCAGCGACTTGCCGTTCTTGCGCCACAGATCCTGCGCTTCACTGATCCACTGCGGATCGACCTTGCCCGTCACCTGGCGCGCGGTCAGCTGCGCACAGCGCAGGCCGGTGTTGTCGGTGGGCGCCCAGTTGGCCAGCAGGGTCGGCCAGTCCTGGCGGCGTGCGAGCGAGGGCAGCCACACGCTGCGGAAGGTGCTGGCCACGGCCTGGCCGTCGTAGCGCTTGAGGAAGGCCTGCGCCTGCGCGTTGTCGACGGTATCGATGTTGCGGCGCAGGTTGGCGTACTCCAGCCAGCCATAGGCCGGGTGACGGCTGAGCGCAGCGGCCTGGCCAGGATCGAACTGGCCGCGTTCGGCGGCTGCGATCGCGGCTTTCAGCTGCGCGTTCTGGGCGTCGAGGGACTGGGCATTGGCGCAACCGATCAGCAGCGTGGTGGCCAAGGGCAGCAGGGACAGGGCGGTCGAAGTGCGTCGGGTCATGGCGGGCAGCATAGCGGGCAATGGCTGAATTCAGTTTCGCATTGCGTGCACGGTGGCTGCACTGATGCAAATGGCCCGCTTTGGCGGTGGGTCAGGCCGGATGCTCGGGCCGGTCCAGCGCGGAATTCAGTGAGAGTCGTCGCATAAAGCCCACTTTGAAGGCGTTTCGCGCAGTTGACGCTTTTGCCAGTTGAAGCGGCCGTACAACGGGTGCCTGCTGCAGTCAAACGGAAGCAGCCGCTCCGCCCCTGCAGAGGACCATCGCATGTCAGATCAGCCCAAGCCGTTCAGTCCTGTCTCGGTTGCCGTCATCCAGTTCGACCCACAGTGCGGGCCGGAGAACGTCCCCGCCAACATCGAACGGGCGCGCCTGCTTGCCACGCAGGCATTGGAACGTGGGGCCCGCCTGATCGTGCTGCCCGAGCTATGCTGCACTGGCTATTCGTTCAGCAGTCGGGCGGAGGCGTTCGCGATGGCTGAGTCGGTGCCGGAGGGGCCGACCTCGCGGTTCTGGGAAGCCTTCGCGTGCGAGGCGGGCATTCACCTGGCCGTGGGTATTGCTGAATACGATGGCAGCCGTCTGTACAACACCGCTGTGCTGTTCGGGCCCGGCGGCTATATCGGACGCTATCGCAAGACCCATCTATGGTGCCGTGAGAAGCTCTACTTCTGTGCCGGCGACCTCGGCTATCCGGTGTTCGAGACGAGCGTTGGCCGGATCGGTCTGATGATCTGCTGGGATGTCTGGTTCCCGGAGGTGCCACGCCTGCTTGCGTTGCAAGGGGCCGACATCATCCTCAGCCTCAACTGCTGGGTGTGGACGCCGCCGCCATTGTTCGATGAAAGCGGGCGCTGCATGGCCAGCTACCTGACGATGACGGCCGCACACGTCAACAACGTGTTCATCGCAGCGGCCAACCGCGTCGGTACAGATCGCGGGGAACGCTTCCTGGGGTGCTCGTTGATTGTCGGTACCAACGGATGGCCGCTGGCCCCGATCGCAGCGCCTGAAGGTGAGGCGATGGTGATGGCCGAGGTGGACCTGTCCACGGCACGCAGTGCGCCGATCTGGAATTCCCTGAACGATCTCTGCCGCGACAGGCGTACCGATCTCTTCGATCCTATGCTGGGTTATCGCCAGCATCCCATGCTGCCGCGCTGAGGCTCCCGCATGGCGAGCCCCCCCTTACCGACCCAGTCACCAGCCGCCCGCAGCCACTGGCGCTGGGCACTGTTCTCAGCGACGTTTGCACTGGCGATCATCGTGACGGTGGTTGCCGGTTGGCGCACGATGTCCCCCGGCCAGCTCTGGCCAGACCACAGCCAGTTGATGGGCAGCCTCGCAACATGGGCGGGCCGCTGGCGATGGTGGGTTGGCGATGCAAGTGAGGTGACCTTCTACAAGCACGAGTTTGCCTCGCTCGGTCTGATTGGCGGTGCTGCACTGGCCCATTGGGCGCACCGGCGAGGAAAGCGATGGCAGGGATTTCCAGTCTGCTATGGCACTGGCCGCTGGCCCTGGGTCGCGGCAGCTTCGATCGGCGGACTGGTGCTTGCCAACATGGTATTTGCCAGCGCGCTGCAGGACGGGCGCTGGCAACCCACGTTTGTTGCTGCGGTATCGCTGCCGGCGGCGATGGTGCTGCTGTTCGGTGGCGGCTGGAAGATTACGGGAATCGCCGCTGCATCTGGCGCATTGCTGGTCACGCCGCTGGCGTTGTTGCTGGTGAATCAGGTCTGCGCACCGCTGGGCCTGCCCGCCGTGATCGGCAACGTCCTTGCAATGACACTGGCAAGCGCGGCCGCCTTTGTCGCCGCGAGGCGGCTGGGCTGGAATCCGGTTCCCGCTGCGCCTGGGTCAGCGCCGGCTGCGCCCGTCACGCGGCATGGCTGGCAATGGGGTATGCGCAGGGTACTGGCGGACTTCAGTGAAGCGCCCTTCCTGGGCAACGAACTCGCCAGTGCCGGGCTGATCGGCGGCGTACTGCTTGCCGCCCTTCTGCAGCCGGCCGGACCCTTCTATGGCACCGGTTGGCTGATGGCATTGCTGTGCGGCCAGGCGCTCGCCTCCGCGGTGGGGGTCTGGGTATGGCGGGAGCGCTGGATCCAGGGGGGCTGGTATCCCACGTACATCCCGATTGTCTCCGTGGTTCCTGCCTGCATTCTTGCCTATGGCGGGAGCGCGGCGGTGGTGGTGCTGTCCGCGCTGCTGGGGGCACTGCTGACGCCACCGCTGGCCGCGGCATGTTCTGCTCGCTTGCCTGCACACGTGCATCCGTATATCGGCAATCTCCTCTCGATGGCGGCAGGCGTTCTGCTGATCGTCCCTGCAGTGGGCTGGATACTGAAGGGGGCGATATGAGACGGCTGGCATTGGGCTCACTCGGCGGCACCCTCAGCATGCGTGTTGATGCGGCGGACGTGGGCATCGTTCCCAAGGTTTCTGCGCAGATGCTGGCGGAGGTAGTCCCCGGTCTGGGCAGGTTGGCAATGGTGCAGACGCATACGCTTGGGCTGTCACCCAGTGCGTCGCTGTCGTGGGTCGACGTTCTCGCTGCGCGCGACTGGGCCGGCGCGATGGTGGACGACGGCGCTGATGGCGTGGTCATCACCCAGGGCACCGACACGCTCGAGGAGTCAGCGTATCTGTTGGATCTGTTGTGGCCGCACCCGCAGCCGATGGTGTTGACTGGTGCCATGCGTGGGGCTGATGCAGCCGGTGCTGATGGGCCCGGAAACGTGCTGGCTGCGGCGATTGCGGCACTGGATCCGCACACGCGCATGCGCGGGGTGGTCGTCGCCATGCAGGACCGACTGTACGCGGCGGACCAGGTGCGCAAGGTGCATAGTCTGGATCTGGATGCCTTCCAATCGCCAGGTAAAGGCTGTATCGGACGGGTGCAGGAAGGGCAATGCAGCTATGAAGGATCGCCTCCGGAACGACTGCCTGCACTGGTGCCAACACGGGTTCATCAACGGATAGCCATGCTCGAGGCGGTGCTGGGCGAAGGTCCTGAGGTGCTGCATTCGGTGCTGGAGAGCGGATGCGAGGGGCTGGTTGTGGCGGCCATGGGCGCGGGTCATGTCCCGTCCAGTTGGGTTGAACCCTTGGCGCGTGCCGCAGTGCATCGTCCCGTCATCATCGCCTCGCGCACCGGCGCCGGCGCGACGGCACGCCGCACCTATGGCTTTGCTGGCAGCGAAATCCACCTGCAGCGGCGGGGGCTGCTGATGGCGGGATCACTGTGCCCACGTAAGTGTCGCCTGTTGTTGTGGGCGCTGATCGGCTCGGATGCACTCGGTTCTCTGCAGCAACGTCTGCAGGCCTACGGCGGTGGCAACGGCAGCTGAATGCTCCACGCGCAGACACTGCCGCCAGCCTGCATCGGCGACGTACTGTCGGCCTTGGGCGAACGGCCCGGCTGCAGGGAGCGGCACATGGCGTTCAGTAGCGCAGGAAGAAGCGGCCCGCTGGCGGACATCAACGTCACGCCACTGGTGGATGTGATGCTGGTGCTCTTGATCATCTTCATCGTGACCGCGCCGATCGTGGCCCGGCCGATTGCCATTCAGTTGCCACAGGCCACCGATCGCGTGGTCGATCGCCCCGAACCGCCCCCGCCGATCGAGCTGCGCCTGGATGCCTCGAACCAGCTGAGCTGGGATGGCCAGCCGATGGCCATCGGCGATCTGCAGGCGCGCCTGCAGGCACAGGCCGGTGAACATGCCGGCAACCTGCCGGAGCTGCGCATCGCCACCGATCCGTCGGCCGAGTACGAAGGCATGGCGCGGATCCTGGCCGCCGCCGAGGCCACCGGCATGGAGCGTATCGCCTTCGTGCGATAGCGTCTCTAAACCGCCGCTCATGGGGAGATTGCGACGTGAGCGGCGGATGAGGGTGTCAGTATTGCTGGCAGTAGACTGTGCGACCATCCCAACTGCAAGAGATGCGGCTGCTGCTTCCGCGCTGGACGGGGACTCCATACATCTGTGCAGAGCGGACCCATTTGTCAAGATCACCTTCGCGGCCGAAATAATATTGGCCGGCGTATGAGGGAGCAGTGGCGGGATCTGCAATGGTCTCGTCCGGCACCTTGTTGCCGGTGCTGTCGCGGCTTTCCCCCTTCTGATACTTGGCTTCTGTCACATTGTCAGGCGTGATGCGATAAATGGTTTTTGAACCATCTCGCCAGGTGATAACTATATTAACTGCGCCGCCGCCCTTGATGCTGGCCCAGCTAAGCGCAAATTGTTGAATGGAAAGCGCGAAACTGTTCCAGCCGGGATTGCTGGTATTTGCTCCTGCGATTTCCAGCGCAAGATACTGGCCTAGCCGGGTTCTCATGGTTGCTGAATTGACGATCTCGAACGCGTCGGAGGATTTGTATGAATCTGGAAATCGCGCCCCATTAGAATTTCCTGGATTGTCCGGGTGGAGCGGGACCACGGCAGCTCCACCCGCTTTTGGAAATGCTTGGTCGGGCTGAGAATTGGGGGTATACACGCTTTCCACAATTCGCAGAAATGCCATTTGGATTTGGCTAGGGACTGGGGTGGAAATGGCCCGCCACTTCCTGAGTTCACGGTCATACTCAACATTGAAAGCAGTCAGTTGTGCTTTTTCGAAGTCGATTACGACAGTAAGCCCAGACCCAGACTGCAAAGCCACGGACTTCGGCGAGGCACAATTGTTGCACTCGATGAGTCCGCCCGCTCTGGCTTCATCTGTGAATGAAATTACGGCAAGGACAATGATTGCTTTAAACAGCGCAGTGCTGATTGCTCTCACGACTTAACCCCGCTCCATCCTGTGAGGCATGAGTATCAGCCTGATTCATGCATGGATTTTCCCTGGGCCGTGAATTTCAAATAATTCCTAAATTCCACTAATCGCCGGATGCGCGTAGTTCATTCATAATGATTGCGTGAAAGGGTGTCGTCGGTCACGCCAATGTTTTTACCACTTGTTTACAAAGGAGACGGCGCCGCCATGCAGGGGGGTGCGGCAGTCCATGTCCCGACATTCCTTTGGAGAGAGAGCGAATGAATCACCTGCACCACCGCCCGTTGGCGGTTGCCGTCACGCTGTGCGTGATGGCCCTGGCCCCGTTGGGTGCCGCTGCACAATCCACCACCAACCTGGACGCGGTGGAAGTGACCGGTACCCGCATCAAGCGCGCTGAAGTCGAGGGCCAGGTCCCGATCCAGACCCTGACCCGTGGCGACATCGAACGCACCGGCCTGACCTCGATCGGCGAAGTGCTGCAGCAGCTCACCGGTTCCGGCTCTGCGCTCAACGCCAAGTTCAACTCGTCCGGCAACTTCG
The DNA here is from genome assembly GCF_001807895.1 of Stenotrophomonas sp. HMSC10F07. NCBI lineage: Bacteria > Pseudomonadati > Pseudomonadota > Gammaproteobacteria > Lysobacterales > Lysobacteraceae > Stenotrophomonas > Stenotrophomonas sp. HMSC10F07. The sequence continues at coordinate 12,620 of NZ_KV791391.1, read as the reverse complement.
GTTTCCCGCCCGATGGCAGTGGCGTGGGTGCCGGCTCGGCGCAGGTCGATCTGCGCCACCTCGGTGCCAAGCGCGTGCTGGTGCTGGTTGACGGCATCCGCTGGGTCAACGAGTCGTCCGCATCGGGCGTCGGTGCGGCCACCGACCTCAACACCATTCCGCTGGCCATCGTCGAACGCATCGAGGTGCTGGAAGACGGCGCGTCGTCGCTGTACGGCTCCGATGCCATCGCCGGCGTGGTCAACATCATCACCCGCCGCGACTTCGATGGCGGGCAGGTGACCCTGAACTATGGTGAGTACAGCAAGGGCGACGGCACCCAGAAGGGCGTGGACCTGGCGTGGGGCAAGAGCGGTGATCGCTTCAGCCTGTTCCTGGGCGCCAGCTGGACCAAGCAGGACCCGGTATTCGCCAAGGATCGCGAGCAGTCGCGCTTCCCGATTCCGGGCACCGGCCTGGCCTTCGGCAGCGGCGGCATTCCACAGGGCCGCTTCGCCTTCGTCGACCCCAACACCGGTGCAGAGCAGGACATCGTGCCCAACAGCGGCGTGCCCAACCCGCGCTATGACGGCAGCGCCGGCTGCAACCGCAGCGATGACTACCACTGCTTCACCAGCGCCGACCGCTTCAACTTCGCCGAGTACAACATGGTGCTCACGCCGTCCGAGCGCAAGGGCCTGTTCGGCCAGTTCCGCTTTGACATCACCGACAACGTGCAGTGGTACATCAAGGCGCTGGGCAACCGCCGCGAGTCGACCAACCAGGCCGGCCCCGAGCCGCTGTTCTTCGGCCCCGATGGCGCCACCGGCAATCCGTTGGCCGACAACATCGTGGTCTCGCGCCTGAATCCGTACAACCCGTTCGGCTTCGATCTCGTCTCCGGCGACAACATGAGCCTGATCGGCCGCCGCCCGGTGGAAGGCGGTGCGCGCGTGTTCAAGCAGGAGGTCAACACGACCTATGTGGCCACCGGCCTGGTCGGCAACTTCCAGGCCGCCGACCGCAGCTGGTACTGGGACGTCAACGGCATGTACAGCAAGAACAAGGCCGAACAGACCAACTACGGCAGCTACAACATCTACAACGTCAACATGGCCCTGGGTGACCCGGCGGTGTGCGCGGCAACGCCGGGCTGCGTGCCGTTGAACATCTTCGGTGGCGTGGGTTCGATCACCCCGGACATGCTGAAGTGGATCCAGCCGGTGGTGCGCGACCGCAGCCAGAACGAGCTGAGCCTGTTCACCGCCAACCTGTCCAGCGACCTGTTTACCCTGCCGGCGGGTCCGGTATCGTTCGCCAGCGGTTACGAGTACCGCAAGTACAAGGGCTGGTACCAGCCGGATCCGCTGACCGTGATCGGCCACTACAACGGCGTACCGTCGCAGCCGACCTCCGGTTCCTACGACGTCAACGAGGCCTACCTGGAGCTGAGCGTTCCGATCTTCGCCGACTCGCCGCTGGGCAAGAAGCTGGACCTGAGCCTGGCCGGCCGCTATTCGGACTACTCCACCTTCGGTGGCGAGTTCACGCCCAAGTACGGCCTGCGCTGGCAGGTGACCGATGACTTCGTGCTGCGTACCACGTACGCCGAGGGTTTCCGCGCACCGTCCATCGGCGAACTGTACGGCTCGGCCGCACGTGCCGACCTGCAGCTGTTCGATCCATGCTCGGTGGGCCTGGGCGGTACGCCACCACGTGGCAGTGCCGCCAATTGTGCCGCGCTGGGCGTGCCGGCCGGCTTCCAGCAGGCCAACTCGCAGATCTCGGTGACCACCGGCGGCAATCGTGATCTGGAACCGGAGCGTTCGCGCAGCTTCAGCACTGGCTTCGTGTGGAGCCCGTGGTTCGGCAACAACGCGTCGTGGTCGGAGCGCTTCGATGTGGAGGTGACCTTCTACCGCCACGCCATCGATGGTGCGATCCAGGCCATCAACGCGCAGACCCAGCTGGACCTGTGCGTGGACACGCTCGACCCGGTGTACTGCGATGGCATCACCCGCGCCAGCACGGGTGCGGTCAGCAGCTTCAACAACCGCCTGACCAATCTGGGCTCGATCAAGACCGACGGCTGGGACGTGGACCTGTTCTGGACGTTGCCGCAGACCTCTTTCGGCCAGTTCAAGCTGGCCTGGAAGAACACGTTCGTCGGTCGTTACGAAGCTACCGGCGCGGCCGGGCAGAAGCAGCCGCAGAAGCCGGGCGTGGAAGTGGCCGACAGCTCCATTCCGGAGTGGACCAGCAACGCCAGCATCGCCTGGACGATGGACCGCTGGAGTGCGAACTGGACGGTGCGGCACATCTCCGAGCTGACCGAGAACTGCGGCGATGCCGTGGCATTCCCGGTGTGCAGCAACCAGGCCGATGGCACCAACACGCTCTCGGCCACCACCTTCCACGACATGCAGGTGGGCTACAAGATCGAATGGATGAAGGGGCTGCAGCTGACCGCGGGCCTGAACAATGTGTTCGACAAGGATCCGCCGATCTGCCTGTCGTGTTCGTTGAACGGCTACGACGCCTCGACCTACGACATCCCGCGTGGCCGTTACTGGTACCTGCGCGCGGACCTGCGGTTCTGATGTGACGGTGGCAGCGCCGGTCAGTTCCGGCGCTGCCTTGCGGATGTAGCGCCGAGCCCGCGCTCGGCTCAGCAGGCGCGGGGTGGTCGTACCCCGCGTCTGATCAGAATGCCCAGGTGAACGTCAGCGAGCCATTGCGGCCATCGCCGTAGGCACCGTAACCGGTGATCTGCGAGTAGTACTTCTTGTCCAGCAGGTTGTTGAGGTTGGCCTGCACGCTGAACTCCGGCGAGATGCGGTAGCGCACGAAGGCACTGACCAGTGCGTAACCTTCCTGCTCGATGCGGCCGTAGGCCGGTACCGGGTAGTAGATGCGGTTCTGCCAGTTGGCACCGCCACCGACGGTCAGCGCCTGCAGCGACTGCGGGGTGTAGCTGGTGAACAGCTTCAGTGCGGTCTGCGGCAGGTTGGTGTTGATGTCGGCGCCGTTGATGTCCTTGGCCACGTAGCGCGATGCGCCGAAGGTGGCATTCCAGCCCGGTGCCAGCTCGCCGTTCACCTCGAATTCGAAGCCGCGGCTGACCGTGCCACGCGCGGCGCGATAGGCGAACTCGTTCTGGCTGCCCTGCACGGGTTCGCCGGTGGCCTGGCCGACGTTGTCCTGTTCGATGCGGAACACTGCCAGCGAGGCATTCAGGCGGTTGTCGAACCATGCCCCCTTGACGCCCACTTCGTAGCTCTTGCCATCGACCGGATCGAGGTAGCTGCCGTTGCGGTCCTTCAGCGTCTGCGGCTGGAAGATTTCGGTGTAGCTGGCGTAGGTCGAGTACGTGCCGTTGATGTCGAACACCAGCCCGGCGTACGGCGTGGTGACCTTGTGCGCGCGGTCGGCGCCTTCGCCCTCGCTCTTCCAGTCGGTGTAGCGGGCGCCGATGATCAGCTTCAGCGGATCGGCCAGCGACAGGCGCGCGGCCGCGTAGCCGGCCTTCTGGGTGATGGTGCCCTCGCTGGCCAGTGCCAGCGGGTTCCAGTTCGGCTCGCTGATGTTGCCGGTCCAGTTCAGATAGCTTGCGAACGGATCCCAGGTCTGGCCGGCACCGCCGACCTGGTAGTCGCCGTAGTTGGCGTACTCGCGCTTGTTGTAGCTCAGGCCTGCCATGAACTGGTGCTCGCGGCCGAACAGCTGGAACGGACCATCAACGTAGCCATCGACGCCGGTGACCTTGCGCTCGGTGTTGTAGAAGCCCGCAGACGGCGAGATGCCCGCGCCGGTGGTCTTGTCGAAGTTCGATGCGCCCGTGGTCCAGTCGTTGTAGGCCGGGTAGAACAGCTTGTCGTCAGCCTTGGTCTCATCGTGCGTGGCACCGACCTTGAACTTCCAGCCATTGCTGAAGGCGTGCTGCAGGGTGGCGAAGGCGCGTTTGCTGGTGGTGTCCCAGTAGGTCCACTTCGGGCTCGCGTTGAACGATTCGTCGTAGCCCGTGCGCGAGCCATCGGAGTACAGCATCGGGAAGCCACCCCAGGTCGCGCCATTGGCGCGCTTCTGCTGGTAGTCGTAGCCCACGCTCAGCTGGGTGTCCGGGGTCAGGTCGGCGTCGATGACGGCGTAGCCCAGCGTCTTGCGCTGGTTATAGCGGTCCATCTGGCCGTCGGTGTCCAGATAGCTGCCGATCACGCGGCCGCGCACGCTGCCGCTGGCGTTCAGTGCGCTGCCCACATCCACCGTGGTGCGGGTGCGGCCCCAGCTGCCGACGTTCACCGACACGCTGCCAGCCAGTTCGGCGCTGTCGGCGTGCTTGCGGACCAGGTTCACCGACGCGGACGGATTGCCGGCACCACTGAGCAGGCCGGTGGCACCACGCACCACTTCCACGCGGTCGTACAGCGCCAGATCCAGGCCGGAATCACCGTAGCTCCAGTTCTGCACCATCTGCGTCGGCAGGCCGTCGAACTGGTAGGCATCGATGTAGAACCCGCGCGCGTAGAACTCGGTGCGCTCGCTGTCGGACTGGGTGCTGGTCACGCCGGTGGTGTTGGCCAGCACGTCGATGATGTCGTCCAGGTTCTGATCTTCGATGCGCTGGTGGCTGATGATGCTGATCGACTGAGGGATCTCGCGCGGCGCCAGGTCGAAGCGGGTGCCGGCCGAGGTACGGCGCACCGAATAGCCTTCGGCGCGTTCGCCCTTGACCACCACCTTGTCGAGGGTGGTCGGATCGGCGGCGGTGTCGGCGAAGGCGGCCGGGGCCACGGCGCAGAGAACGGCGAGCACGGCAACGGACAGCCGTTGCGGCTGCGGGGTACGGAAGGCGGAACGGGTCATGGGGGTCCTGGACGAGCACGTGCGCTCGGCCGGCATCCAGAAGGCGAGGCGCTACGGGTAGGGGGAGGGCGGGCAGGCCGTCCTGGCGCCACCGGAAACGAAAGAAATCGTAATACGAACTATTCCTATTTACAAATAATGAACGAATCGACCCGATGATCCGGGTGTGGGCTGGGTCAGCGCAGCAGCGGGAGTGGATCGCGCGCGCCGTCGGTGCCGTAGATGCCCCAGTGCAGGTGCGGCGGCGTGCCCTTGGCATTGCCGCTGTCGCCGACGTGGCCAAGCAGGTCGCCGGCCTGGACCACCTGGCCGCGCGACAGACCCTCGGCCCAGCCCTCCAGATGCGCGTAGTAGTAGCGTTCGCGCCCGGGCCCGATCACCCACACCTGGCGGCCACCGAGGCCGCGGTCGCTGATGTCCACGACGACGCCGGCGGTGGCACTGCGCACCGGGGTACCGCGCCTGGCGAAGATGTCGATGCCGGCGTGGGAGCGGTCACGGCCGCGTGGGGCGCCGAAGGTATCGGCGATCTGGCGGGGCCGCACACCTTCCACCGGCACCGGAAGCTCGGTGGCCGGAGGCATCCGCGAGAGTGTCCACAGCAGTTTCGGTGCAGCGGCCCATGGGCTGTTCCACAGTGCCATGGCGGCAACGATCGCGATGACCAGCCACAGGCCGCGCAGCAGCCAGCGGCGCAGGCGACGGGCGGGGGAGGGCGAAGTGTTCATGGTCTCCGACTGTAGCGCCGAGCCATGCTCGGCGGCTGTTGCTTTGCGGTCAAAGCGCAGTCGAGCATGGCTCCGCGCTACAGAACCGGGTCCAGTGGCACTTCGAAACTGCGCTTCAACGTTCCCAGTGCAACCGAGGTGCGGAAGCGCTCGATGTTGTCATCGCCACCGAACAGCCGCTCGGTGATCGCCTCGTACTCTTCCATCGACGCGGCCGACACCAGCAGCAGGAAATCGCCGTCGCCGGTGATCGAATAGCACTGCTGCACCGCCGGGTCGTCCTGCACGCGGTGCTTGAACGGCGCCACGCGTTCGCGCTGCTCGCTGACCACGCGCACCTCGACGATGATGGTCAGCGGTCGCCCGACCTCGGCTGCGGCGACTACCGCCACGTTGGCCGCGATCACACCGCTGTCCTGCAGGCGTTTGATGCGGCGCTGCACGGCTGGGGTGGACAGGTGCACGGCCTCGGCGATCTCGCGCTGCGGCAGGGTGTTGTCCCGCTGCAGCAGGCCGAGGATGGCGCGGTCGAAGCTGTCGAGCACGGGGGCGGTAGCCATGGTGAGCAGAAGTTGCACGAACGGGCTGTCAATTGAGCCAAGTGCTCGGCGCGGGCGCAATAGACTTTGCCCATGCAGACCTCACGACTCGCGCCGATGTTGCCGGCGCTGGCGGTGCTTGGCTCGGTCACCTCGCTGGCCATCGGCACCTCCTACGCAAAACACCTGTTCCCGCTGATCGGCGCCCAGGGCACCAGCGCGCTGCGCGTGGGCTTCTCAGCGCTGTTGCTGCTGCTGTTCTGGCGGCCGTGGCGCTGGAAGACCGGCCGCGCGGATGCGATCACCCTCCTGCGCTACGGGCTCACCCTGGGCCTGATGAACCTGCTGTTCTACATGGCCCTGCGCACGATTCCCTTCGGCATCGCGGTGGCCATCGAGTTCACCGGGCCACTGACGGTGGCGATGCTGTCATCACGGCGACCGATCGACTTCGTCTGGGTGGGCTGCGCAGTGGTGGGGTTGTTGCTGCTGCTGCCGCTGGGCGGCGGCCCGGCGCTGGATCCGGCCGGCGTGCTGTATGCGATGGGCGCAGCGGCGTGTTGGGGGCTTTACATCGTGTTCGGCAAGCGTGCCGGACACCTGCACGCCGGGCATTCGGTGTCGCTGGGGCTGCTGGCGGCTTCGCTGGTGGTGGTGCCGGTGGGCGTGGTGCATGCCGGCACCGCGCTGCTCGATCCAGAGATCCTGGCCGCCGGCCTGCTGGTGGCGCTGGTCTCAAGCGCGATCCCGATGTCGCTGGAGATGATGGCGCTCAAGCGCCTGCCAAAGGAGACCTTCGGCATCCTGATCAGCATGGAGCCGGCGGTGGCCGCGCTGTGGGCGATGCTGCTGCTGCACGAACACCTGCACGGGCTGCAGTGGCTGGCGATCGGCTGCACGGTGCTGGCTTCGGTGGGCAGCACGATGACCGCGCGGCGATTGAAGGTGCCGGTGGTCCAGGCCGGGTAGCGGCGGAGAGCGTGTGGACCAACGGTCCGCACCCACCAGAGCGGCGTGCCAACCAAGGTTGGCACCTACCAAGAGCGGTCAGCGCAGGGCGTCGGCCGGGACGTCGATCTGCATCGCCAGGGCGAGGTGATCGGAGAATGCGGCCGGTACGGCTTCCACGGTGCGGGTCTGCAGGCCACTGCTGACCAGGATGTGGTCGATGGCGCGGTCGGGGCGCCAGCTGGGGAAGGTCGGCACGATGCAGCCGGGCGGTTGCAGTCGGGTCTTCTGGTACAGCACCTGCATTTCTGGGCGTTCGGCCAGACAGTTGAAGTCGCCCATCAGCACCGCGTTGGGGTGGTCGGACAGCAGCTCGGCGATGAAGCCCAGCTGCGACATCCGCGATCCCGCGCCCAATGACAGATGGGCCACCGCCACCGCCAGGCCGTCGGCACCATCGCCGAACTTGGCCAGCAGCACGCCGCGCCCGCCGATGCGGCCGGGCAGGGCGTGGTCCTGCACTTCCACCGGTTCCAGCTTGCTCAGCAGGCCATTGGCGCTGGAGGCGACCCCGCCCATGCGCCGGTTCGGCTGGTGGCTCCAGTAGTTGAAGCCGGCGCGCTGGGCCAGGTAATGGGTCTGGTTGGTGAAGCCCGAGCGCAGGCTGCCCGGGTCGGCCTCCTGCAGGCCGACGATGTCATGTTCGCGCGCCAGGGTGGCGATCGCGTCCAGGCTGCTGCGCTTGCGACCCGCCGGCAGCGCATGTGACCAGCTGCGGGTCACATAGTCGCTGTAACGGCGGGTACTTGAGCCGGCCTGGATGTTGGCCGTCAGCAAGCGCAGGGTCCGTGTACGGGGGGAATTCACGGCCGGGAAATGCTTCTCTTGGATCAGTGAGCCTGGGCCGCACCGCGTTCGCGGGCGATCAGGTGGTCGGCGATGCGCAGCATGTCCGGGAAGCTCTTGCCCTTCACCAGGTACTTGCCGTTGACGATGATCGACGGGGTGCCGCTGATCTGGCTGCGCTGGGCGAACTGCTTGGCCGAGTTGGTCTTGGCGTTCACCGCGAAGCTGCCCATGGTGGCCGCGAACTGTTTCGGATCGACGCCGTAGGCGGCGTAGAACTTGGCGATGTCTTCCACCGAGTCACGGCCGCGCTCGCCCTTCAGGGTCTTCTGCGAGTGGATGGCGGCGTACAGCGCTTCGTGGGTCTTCTCCTGCACACCCAGGGTCTGCGCGGCGTAGAAGGCACGGGCGTAGTCATCCCAGGTGCCGCCGAACATGGCCGGCACGTAGACGAAGTTCACGTCGCTGGGCAGGCCGGCCTTCCACGGGCCGACCAGCGGCTGGAACGCGGCGCAGGCCGGGCAGACGTAGCCGAAGATCTCGGTCACTTCGATCTTGCCGGCGGCCGGCTGGAACGGCTGGCCGTTCGGGATCACCTGGTAGTCGGCACCTTCCACCGGAGCCGGGCCGGTCAGTGCGGCAGTGGTCGGGGCCGGCGCGGCGGCCGGAGTTGCTTCGGCCGGAGTCTTCTCGCCTTCAGCGGCAGCCGGCGCGGCGCCTTCGCTGCCCGCCGCCGGTGCGGCAGCCGGTTCGGTGGTCGTGGCCGGGGTTGCTGCCGGTTCGGCGGGCGCCGCGGTGGTGTTGGTGCTGCCGTCGTCGGCCTTGCAGGCGGCCAGGATCGGCAGCAGCGCTGCGAGGGCGAGGGCGTAACGGATCTTCATGGAAACGTCTCCAGCATCTGGAAAGGTGGGGCCGGCGGCAGGCGCCGGCCAAGGGGAAATGATGACACGTGGCGGCGACAACGCCGTGTCGGTGGTGGGTGTTGGTTCAGCGGCCGCGGGCGGCGCGCGCCTGCGCGATCAGCGCCGAGGCAATGCGCAGCTGGTCGTCGAAGCTGTTGCCGCGCACCAGGTACTGGCCATTGATGATGATGGCCGGGGTGCCCGGAATCTTGGTGCGCTGGGCGAACGCGCGCGCGGCCTCGACCTTCTTCTGCACGGCATCGCCGCGCAGGGCCTGGATGTAGCGGTCCGGGGTCACGCCGTAGGCCTTGTAGAAGGTGGCGAGCTCATCGGCCGAGACGTTCTGCATCGGCAGCGAACCCTGCTCGTGCAGGGCCTTGAACACGGCGGCATGGCTGCGCTTGGCCACGCCGACTTCGTCGGCGGCGTAGTAGGCCAGTGCCCAGGCATCCCAGGCACCGCCGAAGGCCGCCGGGACCGGGGTGAAGCGCACGTCGGCCGGCAGCTTGGCCGCCCAGGCTTCCAGCTGCGGTTCGAAATGGGCGCAGTGCGGGCAGGTGTAGCCGAAGACTTCGACCACCTCGATCTTGCCGGCCAGCGGCTGGAACGGGCCCGGCTGGGCGATGCGCTCGTAGTCTTTGCCCTCGACCAGCGGGGCATTGGCGGGGGTGGCGGCGCAGGCTGCCAGCGGCAGCAGCACCAGCACGGACAACAGCAGGCGGGAAATCAACCTCATCGACACGCATCTCCGTTGAAAAAAGCAACGCCGGCGCAGCCGCCGGCGTGAAGGAAACATACCGCAGCCGTGGGCCGGCGTCGCGGCCCGGGCCGACCAGTGGTGGTCAGGGGGCGGCAGCCGGTTGTGTTGGCGTGGCCGCGGCGGCCACATCGTCGGCCTTGTTGTGCAGGCCCTGCAGGTAGCTCGACAGCGCCTGCACTTCCTGCTCGCTGAGCTTCTGCGCGACCGTGGCCATGATCTGGAAGTGCGCCTTGTCGGTCTCGTTGGTCTGGCCGGCCTGGTACTCCTGCAGGCGGCGCGCGACATAGCTGGCGTGCTGGCCACCGAGATGCGGATAGGCCGGGCCGGGATTGCCGGCACCGCTGGGGCCATGGCAGGCCATGCAGGCCGGCAGGCCACGCTTGGCATCGCCGCCGCGGTACAGCTGCTGGCCGATCTCGTAGAACTTCATGCCCTTGTAGGGGCCGTCGGTGACCGCCGTGTCATCGGCGATGCCAGCGTTGGCCTTCTGCGTGGCGAAGTAGGCGCCGATATCACGCATGTCCTGCGGGGTGAGGTTCTGCACGAACGGCACCATCGCCACCGCCGCGCCGGAACTGCGCTGGCCGTTGGCGATCAGGGCCATCTGCTGGGCCACGTAGCGTTCGCTCTGGCCGGCAATGGACGGGTACATCTCCACCGTGGAATTGCCGTCGGCACCGTGGCAGGCCGCGCAGGCCGTCGCCTTGGTCTGCCCGGCCTTCGCATCGCCCCAGTGGGTCTTGCTGAAATCCACCTCCAGCGAGGCGGTGTTGATCGGCCCATTGTCGGGCAGCGGGGTCAACGTGGTCTGCGCGAACGCAGCAGCGGCAACGACGACAGCAGTGGCAAGGGCGGATACGGCAAGAACGCGAGCGTGGCGCATGCTGAAGCTCCGTATGGACCGGGCCGGGCGGTGGCGGCCGGCATCGCCCGGATTATCAACGCCGTTTCCGCGCACGGTCAACGCAGCAGTGCAGCAAAATGCCCGCAAAGGCCGCCGGCACGGGCGCGCGGCGCCGCAACATGCGATCCTAGGCACATGTCATTGCTCATCGAACGCGCCCGTTACCACCTTTCGGCCCATAACGTGCGGCAGCTGCCGCCCGACGAAGGGGCCGAAGTGGCCTTCGCCGGCCGCTCCAACGCCGGCAAGTCCAGTGCGCTCAACGCGCTGACCCGCCAGAACGCCCTGGCGCGTGTCTCCAAGACCCCCGGCCGTACCCAGCAGCTGGTGTTCTTCCAGGTCACCCCGGAGGCGCATCTGGTCGACCTGCCCGGTTACGGCTACGCCAAGGTGCCGCTGGACCTGCAGGCGCACTGGCAGGCCTTCATCGACAAGTACTTCCGCACCCGCGAGGCCCTGAAGGGGCTGGTGGTGGTGATGGACATCCGTCATCCGCTGAAGGACTACGACCGGCAGATGCTGTCCTATGCCGTGCAGCGTGGCCTGCCGGCGCATGCCCTGCTGACCAAGGCCGACAAGCTCAGCCGCAGCCAGCAGATGCAGTCCTTGCAGAAGGTGCGCAAGGAGCTGCAATCGGCCTACGGTGACAGCGTCAGCGTGCAGGTGTTCTCGGGCGAAGACCGTACCGGCGTGGACGAAGCCCGCGGCGTGATCGGCGGCTGGCTGGGGCTGGAATAAGGTATTGCCGGTCGCCCGGCTGGCAGCCGGGCGCTACCCGATCGGGTGGGTGCCGACCTTGGTCGGCACACCCTCACAACGGCGAATACTCCGCCGGGACCCACGCATAGGCCTGGCCTTCCCTGCGGACGTGGCCCAGGCCCGGGAAGGGCAGGTGCGCACCGGCCACCCACCAGCCGTTGGCGGTGGCCTGCTGCAGCAGCCCGCGACGGCTGGCGATGGCCGCCTTGCGGTCCGAATCGGCCTCGAACGCGGCCTCCGGGTGCGCGAACTGCACCGCATGGAAGTGCAGCACGTCGCCCCACACCAGCAGTGACTGGCCTTGGCTGTCGAACCGGTAGGAGACGTGGCCGGGGGTATGGCCATGGGTGTCCATCGCCACCGCGCCGCCGGGCAGGGCATCGCCGGGGGTGAACGTGCGCAGGTGGCCACTGGCCTGGTACGGTGCCACCGCGTTGCGCGCCAGCGGGAAGGCGAAGCGCACACCCTTCGGCGCGGAAGCCTCGCTGGCCGGGTTGAGCCAGTAGTCGGCATCGGCCCTGGACAGCCACACCGTGGCATTCGGGTAGGCCGGCTTGCCCTGTGCATCGAGCACCCCGCACAGGTGGTCCGGATGGGCGTGGGTCAGCAGCACCTCGTCCACCTCGGCCGGGTCCACGCCGGAGGCGCGCAGGTTGCCCAGCACCTGGCCCAGGCCGGGGCCGAAGCACTGCGCGGTGCCGGTATCGACCAGGGTCAGGTGGTTGCCCTGGCGCACCAGGAACGCGTTGATTGCGGTCTGCAGGCCCTTCTTGTCTTCGGGCACGTAGCGGCCTTCCAACAGGCGGCTGACCAGTGTCGGCGGCACGTCGACCACTTCCTGCCGGCCCAGCGCGACCACGCCGTCGAACAGGGCGGTGACCTGCAGCGCACCGACGCGCTGGTGGTAGACGCCGGGCACCTGCTGGGTGGGCGCGGGCGAGGTGGCTTCGGCCAGCGCCGCCAGTGGCAGGGCGGACAGGGCCAGCAGCAGGGCGGTGCGTAGGGGCAGATGGCGCAGGGTCATGAGGGTTCTCGGTGGATGATGGGCGGTTCCGTTGGCCTAGCGTGCCGTGACTGGCGTGCGCACGGCGCTCAAACCACTGCGTGGAATGCTCAGGGAAGGGGGTGTTGTCTGCAGGGCTGCGCCCTGCACCTGCTACGAGCCAGAGCAACGGCCGAAGCAACAGCAACAGCAACAGCGGGCTATCCGTGGGTTGGCGGGGTGGGTCCGGTTGCGGGAGACGCCGTAAACCCGTCCATGGGGGCTTGGCCGCGGCTTGCTCGTGTGCGCTGTCCTGCGCACACGGCAAGACCGGGATTGGGCGTCCTGCCCAACCCGCCCGAGGTATACCTCGGGCCCATGCCGCGGACACTCCCGCAACCGGACCCACC
>NZ_KV791390.1:0-1835 GCF_001807895.1 Stenotrophomonas sp. HMSC10F07 | reverse complement strand
AGTTGCCCAGCCACTGCCCTGCTTCGTCATACAGCGTGATCTGGGCAGTCTACCGGCAGGGGTACGCAGCACGCGCTCGCCGCGATGGTTGTAGGCGTTGCTTTCCTGCACGGCATTACCCTGCTTCACCGCGTTCATGCGGTTGGTATCGCTGCAGGTAAACGATCTGCTGTCAGAGCGTGGTATTCCCTGCTGCATTAGGGCTGCGTGCAGCGCGACGATTCGCTACCGTCCGCTGCCCCAGGAGCTGCCGCCCACTAATCGATCCGTCTGAACAGACCACGCCTCCAAAAGATGCTGCGCGCCGGATTCACCACCATTCTTCAGTACAGAAAGAATCGCATCTAATCTACTTTTAATAGCATTGGACATTGGCAACTTCAAAAGCGTCTTCAGCGTCGCGTCCGCCGCCACGAAATCGCCAAGCCGGATGGCGGATATGTATTTTACCCATTCCGAATAGTCGCTTGTGAAGTCAAGACTGTCGACATAGAGCAACAAGTCTGCCGCCGTTCTCACTGTCTCAAGCTTTTTGGCATGCGCCTCATGCATTCCACAGAAAAAACCTTTATCCACTTCCGCGCTTGCAATCCTCTGACCTAGAGACATGTGCAGGTAGGGCAAATCATCATATGTCGGAATTACGAAGGTCCATACATAGGTAGAGGATGGCGCAGGATCCAACGTGAAACCTGAGATAACATCGCGCGTATGTAACGCAATCAAAAAATTGCCAACGACTCGCAGACCGCTCCTCTTGGCCTCGCGCTTCATTCTCCAAAGCGCAATGGATTTCATGCTAGGGCGCCGACTTTTCAGAAGAACCAGAGGCGGCGCCTGGCTGACGATCGTACAAAGCGATAAATGCCTCCCAGCCGAATTCCTTCTCAATGGCTTGCCGCACCAATCCCGAAGTCGCGAACCAAGAGGTATTGGTATGCATGTCAAGACCTTCAGGGCCGAACTCGTCCAAGAGGTAGAGCATCTTTCTTCTAGACATCCTCGCCCTCTCGTCCCGAAGAATTGCGCGACGATGTTTTTTCATAAGCAGTCTGAATTGCTTGGCCGTTGTAACACCGAGCCGCGCAAGCTCATCCAGCAGTTCTTCGGGCTCGAAATCACCATAGTCGTGCCGGCGATGGAACAGACTCCCTACTATTTTTCTTAGAGCCCTTGCGGTCAAGGGTGCCAAGTCAATCTTCGCTCGCGAATGCAATGACTTCACTATCAACTCCACGTCCTGTCATCTACAGGCATGCTACGAACCATCACGGAATCCAGGCCGCATTGTGCCTGGAACCATGAAGATCGACGGATCACTGCCTATCACTGCAAATTTAACGACGGCCCCTCAGTTGGACACATCGCTACGTTGGGTTCGGCGAAGTCAACATTGCCACAGACCTCAGGGAACAGAGTACAGAGCGTCTTGCAGGAGGCAAGGTCGCCATTCTCACAGGCTACCTGAAGGGCAACCCGGAGGGCCAGACCCGGCCCGATTGCCTTTGGGGGAAGCAGGTAGTGCGGTTTCTTTTTGTACTTCGGCTTACCTGAATGGCTATCCAGCTGCCAACCCCATCCTGGCCGCTTGGGATCATCCTTCCAATGCTTATCTGGGTTGCCTGTGCCATCTGGCGAGCGAGTCAAATTGCGCTCGCCTTTGCGTCGCGACATTTCCCCTAGAGGATCAACATAGGACAGAGGATTGCTTTCAGCGTAAGAGAATGTGGAGATGCCGCCATTCAGCCCGATGGGATCACTCTGAGAGTAGCGCCCCACGGATGGGTCGTACTCGCGCTGATAGTTGTAGAACAACCCACTCGCATCCGTCGCCT
>NZ_KV791389.1:0-15609 GCF_001807895.1 Stenotrophomonas sp. HMSC10F07 | reverse complement strand
TCAGAGCCCGTTGCTGTGCAACGGGCTCTGACCCCATCTCTGATTCATTTCCGGCCGGCGATGCATAGACTGGGCGCATGTCCATCGAACTCCGCCACCTGCGCTACTTCCTCGCCGTCGCCGATACGCTGCACTTCGGCCAGGCGGCGGAGCGGCTGGGCATGTCACAGCCGCCGCTCAGCCAACAGATCCGCCAGCTGGAAGAACTGATTGACGCGCGCCTGTTCGTGCGCAGCCATCGCCGCGTGCAGCTGACGCCTGCGGGTGAGCTGCTGCAGGAACGTGCACGCGCCATCGTGCTGCAGGTGGAAACGGCCGTGGACGAGGTGCAGCGTGCACAGCGTGGTGAGCAGGGTGAACTGCACATCGGTCTGACTCGCGCCACGCCGCTGTCGCCGCAGATTCCGCGTTCGATCCTGCGCTACCGTCAGCAGTACCCGCAGGTGCGGCTGCAGCTGAGCGAGATGAACACGCTGCAGCAGATCGACGCGCTGCTCGACGGTTCACTGGACGTGGGCATCATCCGCAAGCGCGCGCTGCCGCCGGAACTGGTGGCTCACAGCCTGTTCGTCGACCCGCTGGCGCTGATCGTGCACGCCGACCACCCTGCCCTGCGCAGGCTGTCGAAGCAGGGCACGCTGTCGCTGCGCGACTTCGCGCAGGAGCCATTCGTAGCGTTCCGCCGCAGCGCCGGCGCGGGCATCCACGACCACATGATCGCGTTGTGCGCGGCGGCGGGCTTCACGCCGCGCATCGTGCAGGAAGCCGGTGAAGCATCGACGTTGATCAGCCTGGCCGCTGCGGGCCTGGGTGCGGCGATCCTGCCGTCGTCATGCGATCACATACGCGTGGAAGGATCGCGCTTCGTGGCACTGGCCGATGCCGGCGCGCATTCGGAAGTGCAGCTCGCCTGGCACCGCGAACGGGTAACGCCGCTGATCCGCAATTTCGCCACGCTGCTGCGTGAGGCGTTCGCCGAAGGGTGAAGTGCAACCCACCCGGGTAGTGCCGGCCGCTGGCCGGCAACCCCACATGGGCCGGCATGCCGGCCAGCGGCCGGCACTACCGTACGCGGTGGATCACGCGGTGACCGGCTGCGGCGCGCGCTGCTGCAGTGCCCAGACGATACCGCCGCCGACCAGCGTCAGCACGGCCGCGAACGCGCACACGCCGAGCCAGTCCCAAGCCGCATAGGCCAGGCCACCGACCCCGCCCAGCACGCTGGATCCCAGGTAGTAGGCGAACAGGTACATCGCCGAGGCTTCGGCGCGCATCGTACCGGCGCGGCTGCCAACCCAGCTGCTGGCCACCGAGTGGCCGCCGAAGAAGCCGAACGTGACCAGCGCGATACCCAGTGCCATCGCACTCAGCCACGGCATTGCCAGCAGTGCGATGCCCGCGCCGATCAACGCGAACGAGACCGACAGGATGCGGCCGCGCCCGTAGCGCGTTGCCTGCTGGCCCATCCACGCCGAACTGAAGGTGCCCACCAGATAGACGCTGAAGATCAGGCCGACCACGGTCTGGCTGAGGTGGTACGGCGGCGCCAGCAGGTGGTAGCCCAGGTAGTTGTAGAGGGTGACGAACACGCCCATCAGCACGAACGAGGTGGCGAACAGCCACGGCAGGCCCGGGTCAGCGAACAGCATGCGCCAGCGCGACGGCAACCGGCGCAGGCCGTCACGACGGGGATGGAAGTGGCGCGACGGCGGCAGCTGAAGCCACAGCAGCACGGTGCTGGCCACCGCGATGATCGAGACCACGCCGATACCCCAGCGCCAGCCCCAGTGGTCAGCGATGATGCCGGCCAGCAGGCGTCCGCTCATGCCACCGATGGCGTTGCCGCCGATGTACAGGCCCATCGCCAGGCCCAGCGCGCGGCTGTCCATTTCCTCGACCAGGTAGGTCATCGCCACCGCCGGCACGCCGCTCAGCGCCAGGCCGAGCAGCGTGCGCAATACCAGCAGCGTGGTCCAGTCATCCACCAGCGCCGAGCTCAGCGACAGCATGGCCGAGGCCAGCAACGCGACGATCATCAACGGGCGGCGGCCGACCGCATCGGACAGCAGACCAGCCAGCAGCATCGCCACGGCCAAGGTGCCGGTGGTCAGCGACAACGACATCGCGCTGCCGGCGGCGGACACGCTGAAATGGCGGCTGAACTCGGGCAGCAGCGGCTGCACCGTGTACAGCAGGCCGAAGGTGGAAAAGCCGGCCAGGAACAACGCCAACGCGGTGCGGCGGAAGGCCGGTGTGCCCTGCTGGACGCGGGTCTCGGCGCTGGAGTCGACAGTGGGGGGGCGGTGTTCGACGGCCGCCGCGGTTTCGCCAGTCATGGGATCGATGGGCCGGTGGGGGCGGCCAAGCGTGGGAGGGAACGGGCCTCAGACTAGGCCCGTCTATCCAGTCGATCCATAACCTGATAGGTCATGATTGATATACGAGAAGTATCAATTCAGCTTACAGGCGCTGCCACTCGAAGCCGTCGCCCCGGCGGTAGTACACCGCCACCGCGCGGCCGTAGAGCTTGTCGGCGTCGACGAAGCCGAAGAAGCGGCCATCGAAGCTGTTGCCGCGGTGGTCACCCAGCACCAGCACCTTGCCGGCTGGCACCACCAGGTCGGCGATGTCCGGACCGCCGCCCATGTCCAGATCAAGGCGGGCACGTCGCTCGCCGAAGGCTTCCACGTCCTGCAGGTCGGCCATCTGCAGCGGCTGCCCGTTGATGCTCAGATGGCCCTCGCGCATCTGCACATGGTCACCGGCCACCGCCGCCACGCGCTTGATCAGGCGGGTGCCGTCGGCCGGTGAGTCGAAGACCGCCACCTCGCCACGCTGCGGGGTGCCGGTCGCCATCAGTTCCGTGTTGGTGAACGGCAGGCGCAGACCGTAGGCGCGCATGTCCACCACCACCCGGTCGCCGGGCTGCAGGGTCGGCTGCATCGAACCACTCGGCACCACGTAATGGTTGGCCAGGGTATCGCGGGCGGCGGCGAGCAGGCCGAGCATCACCAGCAACGGCAGCGCCTCTTTCTTCAGCCAGGCCAGCGCGCGTTCGGAAAAGGGAGGGCGGGCAACAGCGTCCATGGCAGGATCCGGGTGGGTGGTAGCTGCATCAGACCACATCCGGGCCGAAGAGGTTCCCGCACCGGCTTGTTGTAGAGCCGAGCCCGCGCTCGGCTGCTCTTCAAGCGTCGGTGCACGCCAGCCGAGCGTAGGCTCGGCTCTATAGGATGGGTTACGCAGGTTTTACGCCCCGGCCCGGCCGCGGGCATCGCACCTTTACGGGCAGCACGCGCATCGTGTGCCCACCGCGCCACACGGCGCATTCCGCAAGGTGTTGTATGACCCTCCTGGTGATCCGCCACGCCTCTTCGTCGGCACCGCGCCCCCAACTGCCGGCACAGCTGGCCGGCCATCGCGTGCTGTGCAGCGACTGCGCCAGCCTGTCCGAGGTACGCCAGTGCCTGTGCCAGCCGCAGGCGCGCTCGGCCGACTGGGTACTGCTGGATGTCGGTGCCGCCGACGAGGCGCAATGGCAGGCCGAAGGTGGCGCGCTGCAGGCGGCGCTGGAACGGCTGCCGGCGCAGTACATCGAGTTGCAGGCACCCAGCGAACCTGGTCTGGATGCACGCCTGCGCCTGCAGCACGGCCCCGCCGCCGTGGTGGTCGACCAGCGCAGCCAGCAGGCCGGTTACCCGTTGTCGCTGGCCATTGTCGGCCGCCGCCTGGCGCAGGAGGGCTGAGTCATGTCGATCTTCATCATCCGCGGCCCGGAAGCGGCCGGCGCCCTGATCCGCACCGCGATGCCGCTGCCGGCACCGGTCCTGAAGTCGCTGGTGCATCGCGCGATCGACGCCGGCACCAGCGTGGCGATCCGCGCCTGCGGTTCGGAACAGGAGCTGCTTGATGCGCTGCGCGTGGCCGATCACAGCCGCGGCGAGGTGACGCTGCTCGATCCGGGTGCGTGTGCCAACAGTCTGCGCCTGCAGCGGCTGCTGCCCTATCTGCACAACGCGTACGTAGAGGTGCATGACGACGGCGCAGTGGCCGAACCGTGCCTGCCGGCTGGTGTCGGCCAGCGCCTGGGCATCGCTGCTGGGTATGGCGCGCAGAGTTATGTGCTGGCGCTGGATATCGCGCTCGATCACCTGGGCCTGGCCGAGCAGGCGAACCGCGTGCACGTGGGGACGTAATGCCGATCGTAGCGCCGAGCCCATGCTCGGCTGCGTCTCCAGAAAAAGCCAGCCGAGCATGGGCTCGGCTCTACACAAAGAAAAACGGCGGGGGTGCCCCCGCCGTTTCCGCTTTCTTATTTCAGCCCGCGGAACTTCAGCAGCGGTTCCACCGACGGGTCCTTGCCGCGGAAATCGCGGTACAGGGTCGACAGCTCCACGCTGTTGCCGCGCGAGAGGATCTTGTCGCGGAACTCCTGGCCGTTGGCCGCCGTCAGCCCACCGTGTTCGGTGAACCACTGGTAGGCGTCATGGTCCAGCACTTCGGCCCAGAAGTAGGCGTAGTAACCGGCCGAGTAACCACCACCCCAGATATGGTCGAAGTAGGTGGTGCGGTAGCGCGGCGGTACCTGCGGCAGGTCGACCTTGAACTTCTTCAGCGCGCTGGCTTCAAAGGCGCCGACATCCTGCAGCGGTGCATCGGCCTTCTGCGTGTGCCAGGCCAGGTCGAGCAGCGCGGCCGACAGGTATTCGGTGGTCGCATAGCCCTGGTTGAAGCTGCGCGCCTTGAGAATCTTGTCGACCAGTTCCTGCGGCATCGCCTCGCCGGTCTTGTAGTGCTTGGCGTAGTTGGCGAATACCTTCGGGTCCAGTGCCCAGTGCTCGTTGAACTGCGACGGGAACTCGACGAAGTCACGCGAGGTGGCGGTGCCGGCGATCGACGGGTACTTCACGTTCGAGAACATGCCGTGCAGCGCATGGCCGAACTCATGGAACATGGTGGTGACGTCGTCGAAGCTGATCAGCGCCGGCTGGCCGGCGGCCGGCTTGGTGAAGTTGCAGACGTTGTAGACCACCGGCTTGGCACCGGTCAGGCCGTCCTGCTCGACGAACACGTCCATCCAGGCGCCGCCGGACTTGCTGTCACGCTTGAAGTAGTCGGTGTAGAACAGGGCCAGCGAGGTGCCGTCCTTGTCGAACACTTCGTACACCTTCATGTCCGGGTTGTAGGTCGGAATGTCGGTGCGCGGCTTGAAGGTGATGCCGTACAGCTGGGTGGCGGCGTAGAAGACGCCGTTCTGCAGCACGTTGTCCAGTTCGAAGTACGGCTTGATCTGCGACTCGTCGAGATCGTACTTGGCCTTGCGCACCTGCTCGGCGTAGAAGTCCCAGTCCGAAGCGGCGACCTGGAATCCGCCCTTCTGCGCGTCGATGACCTTCTGGATCTCACCGGCCTCGGCGCGCGCCTTGGCGGTGGCGGCTGGCACGGTGTCGGTCAGCAGCTTGAGCGCGGCAGCCGGAGTCTTGGCCATCTGGTCGCCCAGCTGATAGTCGGCGAAGGTGTCGAAGCCGAGCAGCTTGGCCTTCTGCGCACGCAGCTGGGCCAGGCGCTGCACGGTCTGCCGGGTGTCGTTGGCATCACCGCGCTCGGCGCGGGTTTCAGAGGCCTTCAGAACGGCGGCACGCTGGTCGCGATCGCTCAGCGAGCCGAGCACCGGCTGCTGGGTGGTGTTCTGCAGCGGCAGCAGGAATTTGCCATCCAGCTTGCGGTCCTTGGCGGCGGCCGCAGCGTTGTTGATCGCGCCCTCGTCCAGGCCGGCCAGCTTGGCCTTGTCGTCAACGACAACAGCCGCAGCGGCGGTCGCGGCCACCAGGCGGGTGTGGAACTGGGTGGAGAGCGTGGTCTCTTCCACGTTGAGCTTGCGCAGGGTCGCCTTGTCAGCGTCGGACAGCTGCGCACCGGCGCGCACCAGGCCATCGTAATAGTGCTCGACCAGGCGCTTCTGCACCGGGTCCAGCTCCAGCGTGTCACGCTGGTCGTACAGCGACTTCACGCGCGCGAACAGCTTCGGATCGAGGTTGATCTCGTCCTGGTGCGCGGCCAGCTTTGGCGCCACTTCTTCCTGGATCTTCTGGCGCGCATCGTTGGTGTCGGCCTGGACCAGGCCGAAGAAGATGCGCGACACGCGGGTCAGGGTCTCGCCGCTGCGCTCCATCGCCACGATGGTGTTGTCGAAGGTGGCCGGCTCGCTGCTGTCGGCGATCTTGCGCACGTCGGCCAGGTGCTGGCGCATGCCTTCTTCGAACGCCGGCAGGTAGTCGCTGTCCTTGATCTTGTCGAACGGCGGGGCCTGGAACGGCAGCGTGCTGGCACTCAGCAGCGGATTGGTGGAGGCTTCGGCCGGCTGCGGGGCCGGGGTCTTCTGGGCATCGGTCACGGGGGTGGACTCCTTGCCGGAACAGGCCGCCAACGCCAGGCTGATGGCGGCGGCCAGGACTACGGTACGCGACATGTAAAACGCTCCTTGGGCAGACGGTATGGATACCAGCCCTCCACCCTACTCCTGTCGCGCTCGCCCGGCATGTGCCGGACGTGGCGTCTATGCGGCGGCCTGCGGCCGGCTCAGACCGTACCGCGGGTCTTGCCGATCCAGGGCCGGTAGAACTCGCGGATGGCAGCCATGTCGGCCACATCGTCGCCACTCGGGGTGAACAGCGGACCGATGCCGATGGTCTTTTCCGGATAGTGGAAATACGCGGTCAGGATCGGCACGTCGGCCATCCGGGCGATCTTCAGGAAGCCGGCCTTCCACTCCTTCACCGCCTTGCGGGTGCCCTCGGGGGTGATGGCGAACCACATCTTCTCGTTGTTGCGCAGCAGGTCCACCGCCTGGCCCACCGTACCCTGTGGCGAGCTGCGATCGAGCGGAATCACGCCCAGCCGGTGCAGCAACGGGCCCAGCGGCCACCAGAACAGCGAGGCCTTGCCCAGCACCTTCACCTTCATGCCCAGCGCGATCTTGGCCGCCATGCCCCACAGCCCGTCCCAGTTGGACGAATGCGGGGCGATGATGAAGACCAGCCTCGGGATGTCAGGCAGGGTGCCGGTCACCTTCCAGCCCCCCATGCGCAGGGTGCAGCGCGCCAGCCAGCGCAGGAAGGCGTTGGGTTTGACCTGCGGCATCTGCGGCGGCACGGCCGGCAGCAACGAAGTCGGGTTGTTCAAGCAATCACTCCCAGTCACGTGATGAGCGCCCGCGCTTGATCTGCGCGCGCCCGCGTTTGGCGTCCAGACGACGCAGTTTCGACCCGAGGGTCGGCTTGGTGGCTTTGCGCGGTTTGGGCACGCTCAGCCCGGCCTGGATGAAGGCCGCCAGCCGCTCGCGCGCATCCTCGCGATTGCGATCCTGGGTGCGGAAACGTTGCGCGTCGATGACCAGCACGCCTTCGCCGGTCATGCGCCGGTCACGCCGCGCCAACAGCCGCGCGCGCAACGGTTCGGGCAACGAGGGCGAGTTGGCCACGTCGAAACGCAGTTCCACCGCAGTGGACACCTTGTTGACGTTCTGGCCGCCGGCGCCGCTGGCGCGCACGAACCGCTCGACGATCTCGCCGTCGGGGATTTCAAGCTGCGCGCTGATGGTGACCGGTCCACTGCCCATCCGCGCATTGTAGCGGCAGGCACGTGGTGGAGTGCGCCATCGCGCCCCGTATGCCGCCGATCAGGCGCCGAACACGCCGCCTTCGCCTGGGCTGCGGGTATGCTGGCGGTCCCATGTACCGCAGGAAGCCCGCATGACCCGCTTCGCACCCGCCCTGCCGTCCCTGCTTCGCCGCGCCGCACTGCTGCTGGCACTGGCCACGGCCAGCGTCCCGGCCCTGGCCGCCCCGCCGACCGACGGCGACATCAACCGCCTGCTGTCGGCCTCGCGCGCGCAGAGCATGATCGACACCATGGTGCCGCAGATCGAAGCCATGCAGCAGCAGCAGTTCCAGCAGGTGGCCGCGCAGCGCCAGCTCACCGCCCAGCAGCAGGAGCAGCTGAAGCGGATCCAGGCGCGGACCAGCCAGACCCTGCGCCAGGCCATGTCGTGGCAGCAGCTGCGGCCGATGTACGTGGACCTGTACAAGAAGACGTTCAGCAAGGAAGACGTGCTGGCGATGGCCGAGTTCTACGAGAGCGCGGCAGGCCAGAGCCTGCTGGACAAGACCCCGGCACTGATGCAGAACGTGATGGTGGCCATCCAGGCGCGCATGCAGCCGCTGTTTGCGGACCTGCAGAAAGACCTGGAAGCGATCGTCAACGAGCCGGAAAAGAAACGAGAATGAGGTAGTGCCGGCCGCTGGCCGGCTCCCCAGTACACCTGGAATCACGCAGCTGCCGGCCAGCGGCCGGCACTACCGTCAAACTGCGTCCACCTGCCAGCCGAACAGGTCCAGTGCCTTCTGGAACTGGTGGTCCAGTGGCGCACTGACATCCACGTTGCCGCCCTCCGGATGCGGAAAACGCAGGCGCTCGGCGTGCAGCAGCATGCGGTGCACGCCCTGCATGCGGAAGATGCGGTTGTGGCGCCCATCGCCGTGGCTGGTATCGCCGATCATGTGATGCGACAGGTGCTTGAGGTGACGGCGGATCTGCCGGAAGCGCCCGGTCTGCGGCTGGCAGCGCAGCAGCGCGTAGCGCGAGCTGCTGAATTCGCCCACCGGCACCGACAGCTCGCCAGTGGCCAGGCGCTGGAAATCGGTGATCGCCGGCTTCTTCACCGGCTTGCCCGGCCCACCGTCCAGATCATGGTCCACCCGCCAGGACAGCTCGGCCGGCCAGCCTCGGCAGACTGTCAGGTAGTCCTTGGCCACTTCGCCACCCATCAGTGCCTTGCCCAGCGAACTGGCGGTTTCGCGGTCAAAGGCCAGGAGCAGGCAGCCACTGGTGGCCCGGTCCAGGCGGTGCACGAGGAAGATCGGCCGCCCCAGCTGCTCACGCAGGCGGTCGGCCAGGAAATCATCTTCGCCACGGGCCAGCTTGCTGTCGTGGACCATCAGCCCGGCAGGCTTGTTGACCACGGCCAGGCGCTCATCCAGGTGCAGCAGCTGCAGGGGCGCGGTTTCAGTCTCGACCGCGGCGAGGGTGTCAGGTTCGGTACTCACCGCGGGATTATAAGGGTGCCCTGTATGGGGTCAGATCCCTTTTCCACGGGAAAAGGGATCTGACCCGGGGTCTGTGGCGTGGCAATCAGCCGTTGCGCACGGCCAGCAGTTCGCCGTTGCCCACCGGCACCACGCTGGTGCTGAAGTCCGGATCGGCATCCAGCAGCAGGCACAAGGGTTTCATCTCTTCCGCGTGCGAGGTGGCGTTGTCCACAACCAGCAGGCCCCCTGGCCGCAGCACGCGGCGCAGTTGCGGCCACCAGCCGGCGTACTGCCCGCGGTCCGAATCCAGGAACAGCAGGTCGATGCAGCCTTCGCCGGCCTCTGCCAACCACTGCCCGGCATCGCCATGCACCAGCGTGATGTGCGCGGCCAACCCGCTGCGCGCAAAGGTGGATCGCGCCATCGCCACCTTGTCCTCGGCGAATTCCAGCGTGGTCACGTGGCCGTCGATGGCGGCGGCCGCTTCGGCCAGCCACAGCGTGGAGTAGCCATTGGAGGTGCCGATTTCCAGCACCCGGCGCGCGGTGCCGAAACGCACCAGTACCGACAGGAATTCACCGGTGTCCGGCGTGATGTTGAGCATGCGCCGAGCGCGCTCGGTTTCATGCGCGTCGTTTTCAGCGCCGAAGTGCATCAGTTCC
The DNA here is from genome assembly GCF_001807895.1 of Stenotrophomonas sp. HMSC10F07. Taxonomy (NCBI): domain Bacteria; kingdom Pseudomonadati; phylum Pseudomonadota; class Gammaproteobacteria; order Lysobacterales; family Lysobacteraceae; genus Stenotrophomonas; species Stenotrophomonas sp. HMSC10F07. The sequence goes on along the minus strand of NZ_KV791389.1, from coordinate 5,861 downwards.
TTCTTCAATTCCGAAAGCCGCATCGTCATCGCTTCTTTCAATTGCCGCAGCAAGGGTGAGCATTGTGGCCTGTCCGGCCACATTTCGTACTCCTCCTAGCCCCGCGCCGCGCTCACGTTGCGATAGTTCCCGCCTTCTTCACGCGGGACGGTGCACCCGCCCGCTGCCCTCTTGGTTTCCGCAAGGACACGGCCATGGTTCTCGACATTCTGGCAATCGGCGCCCACCCCGACGACATCGAACTCGGTTGCGGCGGCAGCCTGGCCAAACTGGCCCGCGCCGGTGCACGCATCCATGCGCTGGTGCTCAGCCGTGGGGGCCGTGGCTGCCATGCCGGCATCGACCGCGGCGACGAATCGCACCGCGCGTTGCGGCGCTTGGGTGTGGCCGAGGTGATCCAGCGGGACTTCCCGGATACCCGCTTTCCTGCCTGCCGCAACGACATCGTCGCGGCGCTCGAGCAGGCCTGCGCGCAGATCGCACCGCATCGCGTCTACACGATGTGTGGCGAAGACCATCACCAGGACCATCGCACCGTCCATGAAGCGTCGATCATCGCCTGCCGCAGCATCCCGCAGATCCTCTGCTACGAGAGCCCCAGCACGTTGCCACAGTTCGCACCGCAGGTATTCGAGGACATCAGCGCACAGCTGGACCTGAAGATCCATGCCTTGCGCGAGCATGCCAGCCAGGGCGATCGCCACTACATGCAGGAGGATCACCTGCGCTGCCATGCGCAGTTCCGCGGCCAGCAGATCGGCATCGGCCCCAGTGAAGGCTTCGTGCCCTACCGGCTGGTGCTGTGATGAAAACGCTGCTGTTCCTGGCCATGTGTGCCTTCATCCTGGTGCGTGTGTGTGTGCAGGCCTTGCGCCGCCCCAGCACGCGCCTGTACAGCATCGATGCGATCGTGCCGGCCTACAACGAAGCCCCCTGCCTGGAGCGCTCGTTGACCAGCCTGCTGCAGAACCCCTACGTGGCGCGGGTGATCTGCGTGAACGATGGTTCCACCGACAACACCGCGCAGGTGCTCGATGCGCTGCAGGCGCACTGGCCCGGGCGCCTGGTGGCGGTGCATCAGTCCAACACCGGCAAGGGCGGCGCGCTGATGCATGGCCTGCAGCACGCCACCGCCGAGCAGGTGTTCCTGACCGACGCCGACACCCATATCGATCCGCGCGGCCACGGCCTGGGCCACCTGCTGGACGAGATCGAGCGCGGTGCCGATGCGGTCGGTGGCGTGCCGTCGTCCAGCCTGCAGGGTGCCGGCTTCCTGCCGCATGTGCGCGCCAGCCTGAAGCTGCCGATGATCGTCATCAAGCGCAGCTTCCAGCAGTGGCTGGGCGGCGCCCCCTTCATTGTCTCCGGTTCGTGTGGCCTGTTCCGTACCTCGGTGCTGCGCAAGGTCGGCTTCTCCGACCGCACCCGCGTGGAAGACCTGGACATGTCCTGGTCGCTGGTCGCGCAGGGGTACCGCGTCCGCCAGAGCGTGCGCTGCGTGGTCTACCCGCAGGAATGCAACACGCTGGTGGAGGAATGGCGGCGCTGGCGGCGCTGGATCGTCGGCTATGCGGTGTGCATGCGCCTGCATCGCGGACTGCTGCTGACCCGTTTCGGCCTGTTCAGCATCCTGCCGATGATGCTGCTCGCGCTGGCCGGCATCGTGCTGACCCTACAGGTCTGGTTCGGTGCGGCCCTGCTGCATGGGCCTGGTGGCCTCGCCCTGTCGGTGATGCCACTGTTCTGGATTGGCATCGTCATGTTGCTGGCGGTGATCAGTGCGATCCATCACCGCCGGGCGTGGCTGGTACCCGCCGCCGCGTTCTCGATGTTGTACGTGCTGCTCGCCTACGCGATCTGGTTGATGCACGGCGTGGCCGGGCTGTTCACCGGACGCGAACCGCTGCGCGACAAACCGACCAGGTATCCGCATGTGGTGGAATGACCTGACCGCGATGGCCGCCGCGCTTTCGACGCTGCCACCGCACGTCGATTCCACTGCACAGGTTTCGCCGCGCGCGGTGGTGCAGGGCAAGGTGAGGATCGGCGCCGGCAGCCGCATCTGCGACGGCGCCCAGCTGCAGGGGCCGGTATCGATCGGCCGCGACTGCCTGATCGGCAACAATGCGCTGCTGCGCGGCCCACTGCGTATCGGTGACGGCGTGCGCATCGGCTTTGCAGGTGAACTGAAGAACGCACTGATCGGCGACGGCGCCTGCATCGGCCCGCAATGTTTCATCGCCGACAGCCGCGTCGACGCCCGTGCCTACCTGGGCGCGCTGGTACGCACCAGCAACCATCGCCTGGATGGTGCGACGGTCGCCGTCCACATCGGCAATACCGTCATCGACAGCCAGCGCGACAAGCTCGGCGCCTGGATCGGTGAGGGCGCCGCGCTGGGTGTGGGCGTGATCATCCTGCCCGGTCGCATCGTCGCGCCGGGCAGCCAGTTCGGACCGCGCATCACCGTGGAACGAAACCTGCCGCCCGGTCGCTACCGGCTGCTGCAGTCGCTGCATTCCCAACCCCTGGAGTAACCCCATGCGATTGATCATCCGTGGCGCACTGCCGTGTGCCCTGCTGCTGGCTGTGTCCAGCGCCCACGCCGGCATCGACCGGGTCTCGGTGCAACTGGACCATGCCGACTACACCGACGGCTTCGGCAAGCGTGACGTACAGACCGTGGACGTGGCCGGCCGCAGCGGTGACAGCCGTTGGCATCTGGGCCTGGCCCATGGCGAACGCGACTACGGCAGCAAGCGCTTCGGCGGCAATCGCGTGCAGGGTTCGCTGCACCAGCGCTGGAGTCCTCGCGTCTCGACCCGCACTGCCTTCACTGCCTCCAACGATGACCCGGTGTTCGTCAACCGCCAGGTCAACCAGGACCTGCAGTGGCACGTGGCACCGCAGACCGTGCTGAGCGTAGGCGGCAAGTACGCCCAGTACCATGCCGGTGCATACGTGAGCGGCTGGTCGGTGGGCGCAGCGCATTACTTCCCGCGCGTGACCGCCTCACTGCGCCACGAGCGGCATCGCCAGTCCAATGGGCCCGACGGCCATGGCACCACGTTGTCACTGCGCCTGAAGGATGCGCAGGGCCGTGGGTCGACCCAGCTGTGGCTGGGCAGCGGTACTTCCGGCTACACCGCCGATGCCGATCCGCTGCTGCTGCGCGAACACGATGCACGACGTGCCTTCCTGCGCCGCAGCCAGCCGCTGGGCGAGCATCTGGTGTTGGACATGGGCATCGGCAAGACCTGGCACAGGACGCGCCTGGACCGCTTCCAGAGCGTGCAGTCGCACCTGGGCCTGGGCTATCACTGGTAGAGCCGTGGCCGGTCGGCGGCGCGTGACGCCGCCGACTGTGGATCAACAGGGATCAGCGCCACCACGCGCGCGCCAGCGCCGCCGCGCCGACGGCACCAGACACCCAGCTCCACATCGGCAGGTCGCCCCAGTACCAACCCGGTGGCTGCAGCACGTACATCAGCGCGGCGATGGCCAGCAGGCCGACGCCGGTGATCGCGCCGACCGCGCGCCTCTGCAGGCCCTGCACGCTGGCATCCAGCGCAACCAGATCGCGCGAGCGCATCGCCAGCTCGTGGCGCCCCTCCACCTGCTGGGTCAGCCAAGCGTGTACCAGGCGCGGCATGTCCGGCGCGTGGGTCATGATTTCCGGCAACCGCTTGCCGATCTCGCGCACCACCCGGCGTGGGCTGTAGCGCTCGCGCAGGATCTTCGCCAGCACCGGCTTGGCCACCGCCCAGATATCGATCTGCGGATCCAGCTGGCGGCCAACACCTTCGATGTTCAGCAGGGTCTTCTGCAGCAGGATCAGCTGCGGCTGCAGGGTCAGCTGGTAGCGCTGCGCCACGCGGAACAGCTTCATCAGCACTTCGGCCAGCGAGATCTGCGACAGCGGGCGGGTGAAGTACGGCTCGCACACCGAACGCACGGCCGCTTCCAGATCATCGATGCGTACGTGATCGGGCATCCACCGCGCCTGCACGTGCAGTTCGGCGATGCGGCGGTAATCGCGGTTGAAGATGGCCATGAAGTTCTCAGCCAGGTAGTACTGATCCTCCTGCGACAGCTGGCCCATGATGCCGAAGTCCAGCGCGATGAATCGCGGGTTGGCGCGGCGGCCCGGATCGGTGTCGACCCAGATGTTGCCGGCGTGCGCATCGGCATGGAAGAAGTTGTCGCGGAACACCTGGGTGTAGAAGACCCGCACGCCCTTGGCGGCCAGTGCCTTGCGGTCGATGCCCGCCTTGTCGAGCGCGGCGATGTCGTCGGACGGAATGCCCCACACGCGCTCCAGGGTCAGCGCGCGCTCGGCGGTATGGCTCCAGATCACTTCCGGCACGTACAGGTCGTCGCTGTTCTCCCAGAAGCGGCGCAGCACGCTGGCATTGGCGCCTTCGCGCTGCAGGTCCAGCTCGGCGGCGAGGGTGTTCTCGACTTCGGCCACCACTTCGCGCGGTCGGATCTTGTCGGCACGCGGATGGGTACGCTCGACCAACGCGGCCAGCGAGTTGAGCAGGGCGATGTCGGCATCGATCTGCTTCTCGATGCCGGGGCGCAGTACCTTGACCACCACCTGGCGGCCATCGGCCAGCGTGGCCGCATGCACCTGCGCGATCGAAGCCGAGGCCAGTGGTTCGGTATCGAAGCTGGCGAACGCCTCGCTGACCGGCAGGCCAAGCGCTTCCTCGACAATGCGGCGCGCAGTGTCACCGTCGAACGGCTTGACCCGGTCCTGCAGCAGGGTCAGCTCATTGGCCACATCCGGCGGCACCAGGTCGCGGCGTGTGGAGAGGATCTGGCCGAACTTGACGAAGATCGGGCCGAGATCCTGCAGCGCCAGGCGCAGGCGCGCACCGCGCGACTGTGCGGCGATGTCGGCCGAGGCACGCGGCACGAACGGCTTGGCCAGGCGCAGCCAACGCTCGGCCGGCGTGCCCTGCAGCAGATCGTCAAGGCGGTAACGCAGGATCACCCGGCCGATGCGGCTCGCCCGCAGCACGGCCTTCATGCGGCACCCCGCAGGCGCTGCACGCGCGCGCCAAGACGCTCGACGTCATCGCGCAGCACGTCCACATCATCATGGAAGGCATCCAGTTCGGCGCGCGGCACCACGTCGCGCGATTCCTCGGTGATGAATTCGGCGGCGCTGTAGGCCAGGTCGATCGCCCCCTGGCGCGCGTGCTGCAGGGCGCTGCGCAGGGTGTTGGCGACCTGCACGCCCAGTACCTCGCCGAATACGCTGACGAAGGGCTGCTGCCAATCCGGGTCGAAGCCCTTGGCCAGCTGCTGCAGGCGCCGCGCCAGTTCGGCGTCACCGGCCACGCGTACACGGCCTTTGTTGTTGGACTCGCCGCGCCGTGCGTTGGCCAGCAGCGGCAGCTGCGCCAGCACGCCGGCCAGGCTGCTGCGCACGGCCAGGTCGGCTTCCTGCGCATCCACCGGGCCGACCCGCAGCTGGTCGCCGTCGACGCTGATGCGCATCGCCAGCGACGGCGCTTCCAGGGTCAGGTCGATGTGCCGGCCATCGAGGCTGGCCAGGGCATGGCGGGTATCCGGATCCAGCGCCAGCGCGCGGTTCAGGGCGATCTGCAGGGCGCGGCCAGCGACCGGCTTGAGGGACTTGAGCAGGGAAAGAGCCATGGGCGCATTCTACCTGCGTGGGTGGGGGGCTTGGGCCGGGCTACCGCCCGGCACCCGCGGTAGTGCCGGCCGCTGGCCGGCAACCTCAACACCAACAGCAACAGCATGCATTCCGTGGGTTGGCGGGATGGGTCCGGTTGCGGGAGACGCCGTAAACCCATCCTTGGGGGCTTGGCCGCGGCATCCATGCCGCG